>QWPU01000054.1:0-12376 GCA_003671065.1 Planctomycetota bacterium
TTGTCTCTTTTTTGGGTGGGCGTTTTCTACCCAGGCGGTCGATCCGCAGCTGCATGGCGCGGAAGACGCTTAACTAGTTAGTTTGGAAGATCGAGAGTGATCACGATCGAATGCAATGTCGATCTGTATCCCACGAGTCGCGAAGGACTCCCCAGACAATCGTGTCGTCCCAGCCGATTGACGGCACCCAGCGCTCCTTTGTAAGCACTGCTTCTTGGGGAAGTTTAAGTTTCTCCGGAACCATTCGTGAGCTTATATTTGCTCCTGCGCAGCGGATGTGCAGTCGACGCAGCCCCCAACCGCCGTGTTCAACAGATATGAACGCCCAGGAAATGAGTAGGGCAACCGCGTCGGAACAGAGTCCTTGTCGCCTGCGGTCCGCGCGCACCCAGTAGCCAATCTCTGCTTCGTGAGCGCTCGCGTTCACGCGATGTAGCCCAGTGCCACCGATCACTCGGCCTGATTCGCGCTCAAAGATGCCGAGCGTGAAATCGTCGGGTGGCGGCTCGATTCGTTCGCGTTTCTCTTGCTGCAGCGCGATAGCTGTCAAGCATTGCTCGACCGTCCGGTTGTGAGTCACTGTCCATGGAAGCCATGGCAGGAACGACTCGCGATTAGTTTCGAGCGCGGCCAGCATCTCAGCCGCGTCGAGTTCCTCCCAATAGCGCAGGACAACCCGTGTTCCTGTGATTCGACGAGGGAGCAGAGCCGGCGCTCGCCATGGTGCTGGATCCTGGGGTGTTGGGTCTTGTAGTTGGGTGCCAGTGCAGTGTTCCATCGTGGAAGCACCATACCAGTGCCGAAGGACAACTAAGTCGGCATAAAAAAAGCGCGGGCCGCCCGTGAGAGCGGTCCGCGCTGAGAGAACTATTGGGAAGCTCTCTGTACTTGTCCTCTTCCTTACCTGCCTCTGTCGACCGCGGTGTCCAGTCGCGGTCTGACAATTCCTTTGCATATCGCCGGTGTCCAGTCAGCGAGATGCCGTCCTCAGGGTCTGTGAAGTGTGAGCCGTTGTCCAAACGGTTCGCTCAACCCTGTTCGGCGCGTGAGCACCGTATGTTCCTGTCAGAAGGGAATAGTCCGACACAGCAGTAGCTCTGCGCCAGATCACCTCGATTTCAACAAGATAGTGTGTTTGGAAAAAGCACTGGTTACTGAATTGTCGCACGATTCGGGTAGCGATAGCTCAATCTAGAAGTACGATCTTGATATGGAACCGACGGGCCGAAGGTTCACGATTGCCGCAGGTCTGCTGTTGCTGCCGTTGAGCAGCCGCAGTGTTGCGGACGTGCTGTTCGTTGACGCGACAATCGGTAGTGGACTTGAGACCTTCGTTCACACTCCAAACTATCTATCAACGCCTGGCGCAAATGAGTGGTTTCTTGGCGGCATTGGAGTTGCCGATTTCAACAGCGACGGCTGGCCAGATTTCATCGTTACAAAGGGCGGTGTTGGCGCTGATCGGCTCTATCTCAACAACGGTAACGGAACATTCACAAATGCCGCTGCTCCCTGGGGAGTGAACGCGGTTCACGCGGGAAATGGCGTGTCGTGCGCTGATTTTGACCGCGACGGCGATGTTGATGTCTATATGACGAGCTACGGCTCCTCGACCCAAAACACTGGGACTCCAGGGCAGAACCGTTTATATCGCAACGAAGGATTGTTCTTCACAAATGTGGCCTCGAGCGCAGGAGTCGCCTTCACTTCACCATCGTCCTCCGTCGGCGACAGCGCCGCTTGGGGCGATTACGACCTCGATGGTGATCTCGATCTCGCGACAAGTGGTTGGTCGGCGAGTGGTCTCGCGAACAGACTCTTCCGCAATGATGGCGGGTCGTTTCTCGATGTCTCGAGCACGAGCATCTCCATCCCCGCGAGTTGGGGATTTCAACCGACATTTATTGACTTGACGGATGACGGATTTCCCGAGCTCCTTCTCGCCGCCGATTTTCAGACAAGCCGCGCGTGGCGCAACAATCGTGACGGCTCATTCGCGCTCTCGACACCGCAGTTCGGACTCGGTCTCGACGACAACGGCATGGGCGCATGCATTGCCGATTTCGATGGCAACGCGACGCCAGACTATTTCGTCACCAGCGTGCATATGGCTCGCCCAAATCCGGGCATGTACAACGGCAACGCGCTCTACATGAACGCGGGCGACGCGGCCTGCGAGGAGACGGCCTTCAGTGCAGGTTGCAGCGACGGCGGCTGGGGCTGGGGCGCTATCGCAGGGGATTTCGATCACGACGGTTGGGAGGACATCGCGATGGTGAATGGCCGCAATGCGGGCGAATGGGCGACGGAAACCGAGTACATCTTCCACAACAACGGCGGCGTGAACTTCACGCGTCTCGGCCGAGAAACAGGCATTTCGCTCGCTGCCGATGCGCGCTGCGTTGTGACTTTCGACTACGACCACGATGGCGATCTTGATCTGCTCATCTTCGTCAACAGTGGTCCTCTTACGCTTTATCGCAACGAGACGAATTCGCAGCGTCCGTGGCTCACGGCCTCACTCATCTGTGATGCAGGCTCGCGTTGCGCGCCTCATGGAATTGGATCAGTTGTTGAGGTAACCGTTGAAGGAAACACGTACCGCCGCTTCCCCCACTCGGGCAGCGGGTTTCACTCCAGCAGCGAGCCGCTCGTCCACTTCGGCTTCCCTTCAGGCACCGTGGCCAGCGCGGTGCGAGTGCATTGGCCCAGCGGCCAAACCACCGAACTACTTGGCGTGCCGCTCAACAGTCGGCTCGCGTTAAAGGCTCCCAGTGCGGCGGATCTCGACGCAAGTGGTTCCGTCGGCAGCAGTGATGTTCAACTTCTGATTGCAGAGTGGGGCGAAATCAATCGCGCAGACCGTTCGATGCGACGCGCTGATCTCGACAACGACAGCGTCGTCGGCGCACGCGATCTCGCGCTATTGCTCAGCGAATGGGATGAGTGACTCAGTCGGTGTAACCGTTCCAAGAGCCGTTGATTCCTGAACTCCCGTAACCGTTGCGGGTTCCCCAGCCGCCAACACCAAACCCCTGTCGAATGCCGCTGTTCCCTTCAGGTCCATACCAACCAGCGCCACCACCACCGGTGCCGAGCGGCGCCTGCGGGGCTGCATTGTTGTATTGACCAAGATTGCCATTGCGTGCAGGCGCTCCGTAGACAGGCGCTGCATAGCCCGTGGCAGTTGCCGAGCCAGAGCCTTGCGGCTGCGCACCGCCGTGGTAGTGCGTGTGATAGTGCACATCACCACCGCCCATCTGCGGACGCTGCTGACCTGGCGCTTGATTAAACCCTGCACCAGTGGGCGTCGCATCAGATCCCGCGTCAGGCTTGCCCTTGAACGAGCTGTCTTGCCCGTCACCAGGTTTGCCTTTGAAGGAACTCTCAGAATCCTGCGGACCTCGCACCATTCCAAGCGACGCACTCTGCTTCGAGGTGCTGGGCGTAGCGGAACATGCGACAAGGATCATCGGAAACGCAAGAACAAGAATTCGATTCATGCACTAGGAATCGGTTCGGCGTTTACTCGATGATGAAAGAAACCGCGCCGCGCGTGAATCGCTTCCCGTCCAACGCGTTCGACGCAGCAAAAATGACCGTACTATCCGCGCCCACGCGCACTGCGTGTTTCGCTGTCCACCCTCGGGAGCTCTCCGTGACCACTGCCACGACCGCCTTTCCAATTCAAAACGCTGGCACGCCACTGGGCACTCCCGCGATCGACAATCTCGCCATCAACACTATCCGCACGCTGTCGATGGATGGCGTGCAAGCCGCCGACTCGGGCCACCCAGGCACGCCGATGGCGCTCGCGCCCGTTGCCTACACGCTCTGGCAAGACATGCTGCGCTACGACCCTGCGGATCCGCATTGGGCCAATCGCGATCGCTTCGTACTCTCCAATGGTCACGCGTCGATGCTGCTTTATTCGATGCTCCATCTCTCAGGCGTCATGCGCCTCGATCACAGTGGCGCGCGCACAGGCGAACTCGCGGTCCCGCTTGATGACCTCAAACGATTTCGCCAACTCGACTCGCTTTGCCCAGGCCATCCTGAATCGCATCTCACGACAGGCGTCGAAACCACCACGGGTCCACTCGGTCAAGGCCTCGCAACAAGCGTCGGCATGGCGATGGCATCGAAGTGGCTCGGTGAGCACTACAACCGCCCTGGCTATCAACTCTTCGATTTCCGCGCGTGGTCGATTTGCGGTGATGGCTGCATGATGGAAGGCCTTTCAGGCGAAGCCGCATCACTCGCGGGCCATCTTGGACTTTCAAATCTCTGTTGGATCTACGACTTCAATCGCATCACTATCGAAGGCTCGACTGATCTTGCGTACAACGACGATGTCGCCACGCGCTATCTCGGCTACGGATGGAATGTGTTGCGCGTTGCCGATGCCAACGATCTTCCGCGGCTGTCGCACGCGTATCAAACCGCCGCACGCACAACTGATCGACCGACGCTCATCATCGTCGACAGTCACATCGGTTACGGATCGCCAAAGAAACAAGACACCGCTTCCGCGCACGGTGAGCCGTTGGGTGAAGAAGAAATTCGCGTCACGAAGCGCGGCTACGGTTGGCCTGAGGATGCGAAGTTCCTCGTGCCTGATGGCGTGCGTGAACGCTTCGCTGAAAAACTCGGCGCGCGCGGAGCTGCTGCAAGCGCCGAATGGAATGTGCGTTTTGAAGCCTACGCAAAGGCATATCCGTGGCTTGCACAAGAAGTCCGCACACTTCTTGCACGCGGACTTCCTGAAGGTTGGGACAAAGACCTCAAGCAATATCCCGCCGACGCGAAGGGCAACGCCTCGCGCAACACCTCCGGCCAAGTGCTCAACTTGATCGCGAAAAATGTTCCGTGGTTGATCGGTGGCTCTGCTGATCTTGCGCCAAGCACGAAGACGCTCCTCACCTTCGAGGGCGCGGGCTCGTTCCAGAAAGAGTCCTACGGCGGCCGTAATCTCCACTTTGGTATTCGTGAACACGCGATGAGCGCGATCATCAACGGCCTCACGCTCTCAGGACTGCGAGCCTACGGCGCGGGCTTTCTCATCTTCAGCGACTACGCGCGCGGTGGCCTTCGCCTCGGCGCAATCATGCAGATCCCTGCGCTTCACATCTTCACGCACGATTCGATTTATGTCGGCGAAGATGGTCCGACGCATCAACCGATCGAACAACTCGTCGGTCTGCGCGCAGTTCCTGGCATGCATGTCTTCCGTCCTTGCGATGCCAATGAAGTGATCCAGTGTTGGCGCGAAGTCATGACGCGCACGCACCATGCGTCCGCGTTTGCACTCACGCGTCAAAATCTTCCGACGCTTGATCGCACGAAATTCGCTTCCGAAGAAGGCTGCGCGCGTGGTGCATATGTGTTGAGCGATGCAGAGGGCGCGACGCCAGATGTAATTCTCATCGGCAGCGGTAGCGAAGTGCATTTGTGTTTGAGCGCGAAGGAGCAACTCGAAAGCGAAGGCATCAAAGTGCGCGTCGTGAGCATGCCATGCACGGGCATCTTCGAAGAGCAAGACGAGGCCTATCGCGCAAGCGTGCTGCCAAGTGGCGTGCGCGCGCGTGTGACATGCGAAGCAGCGAGCACGATGGGTTGGGATCGCTACGCGGGTCTTGACGGTGAGTGCATCGGCATGACAACATTTGGTGCGAGCGGACCTGCGAAGGATGTCGCCAAGTTCTTCGGCTTCACACCCGAGCGCCTGGCAGAAGCAGCGCGAAAATCGCTCGCTCGTGTGCGTGGAGGTGCGCGGTGAAAGTTGCTTTTGCTTCGGATCACGCGGGATTTGGGCTCAAAGAATCGATCAAGAAGGAAGTCGAGGCGCTCGGTCACACGGTGATCGATCTCGGCACGCACTCAATTGATCCAGTTGATTACCCAGACTACGCCGAGAAGATTGGGCTCGCAGTCGTGAGCGGCGAGGTCGATCGCGGCATCTTGTTCTGCGGTTCAGGCATCGGCGCGAGTGTTGCGGCCAACAAGATTCCAGGCGTGCGCGCAGGCAATTGCAGCGATACATATTCCGCGCATCAAGGTGTTGAGCATGACGCAATGAATGTGCTCGTGCTTGGCGGACGCACGGTTGGCACTGCGGTCGCGAGTGAAATGGTGCACGCGTATCTCGCTGCTGCGTACACAGGCGAAGCGCGCCACGCGCAGCGACTCGCGAAAGTCATCGCGATCGAGCAGCGCTACGCCGCAACCGCGAAGTGAATGACCTCACAGAAAAATAACGCGGGCACCGATGTGTGAACATCGGTGCCCGCGTCTTTTGTACAGAGATACACTCGCTCAATCACTTAGGAACTGCAGGCGCTGCCGTAGCTGCAGGCGCGGTGCCTTGCGTGGTGATGCTGATGAGTTCAACATCAAAGATGAGCGTCGCCTTCGCAGGAATCGCGCCTTGACGGCCGCGTTCGCCATAGGCAAGCGCGTAAGGAATGACGAGTTTGCGCTTGCCGCCAACCTTCATCGAACCAACGCCTTCGGTCCAACCCTTGATCACGCCGCCGAGTGGAAACTCAGCTGGTTGCCCGCGATCAACGCTTGAATCGAACTTCGTGCCATCAACCAGCCAGCCGGAGTAGTGCACCTTCACGGTTGCTTGTGGTCCGCTTGGAAGTTCGCCTGTTCCTTCAACGAGATCGACATACTGCAGCACAGCCGGTGGTCCATCACCCATCGCGACTGGAACATTCACGAACTCGCCCGTGTATGGCGCACCAGGCAAGCGCGGCTTCTCGCTGTCGCTGATGATCGCGCCATCGTTGGCGTTCACGACCACTTCATAGGCCTTTCCCGCGGCGTACACCATCACCGTTGCGGTGGCAGGATCCGCGGAAAAATCAAAGGCCGCGCTGCGCACGCTGCCTGAGTGTTTGGCGAGTGCAGCTTGAACTGCAGAACCGATCGTGAGCGTCGGAGCGCTCGCAACACCAGTCGCGCCGTCAACAATGACCTTCTTCGCAAAGCCTCCGCTTGCAACAGTCACTTCGTACTTCACTGGCTCGCCGAGCATGGCGCGCGCATCGATCGCGGTGCTGCCTGCGACTTTCGCTTCAGCGAGTTCAATCGCGCGAGCGAGGTCAATCTTGAGCGCGGAGAGCGATTGCTCAACTTCGCTTGGTTCAGGTGGAATGGTGGTGTAGTCGACTTGGGCAGAGGCGGTCATGGTGAGGGTGAGGCTGCAAAGAGCGGCGAATAGGGTGCGTGTTGTGTTGCGTGGATTCAATCGTGTCATGTTGAGTTCTCCAGGAAAGTGGATGCGAATCCTAACATCGACGTGAGAAGTCGGAGGGTAGGATGCGAAGGGATCGAATGATCTTCGCCGATGAACCGTCGACGATTCGCCCAAACTGCAGGTCAATACCGAGGAGAACTCCATGTCGCGCTCGCACAAAGTCATGCGCTCACATTCACGACTGACCTGCACGCTTGCACTCGCTTGCGTTGGTGTTTGTACTTTGGGTTGTGAGGACGATCAATACTCGACCACAGCAGTCAGCGCGCCAACTACAGCCGCTGCGCCTGCATCAACCACAGCTGACTCAACCGATCCGCAAGCCGCAACGACTGCCTCCGCAGATACTCCAGCGGGCGCGAAGAGCGTCTACGGCAAGGCGATGGAGCGCGCCGAGCGTTTGAAGGACGAAGTTGCCGAGTACAACAAGAAACTCGAAGACGCCGCCGACGGCAAGTACAAGTAACGCGTCACCACGCGTGTCGTGACGGAATGCAGAAGCGATTCACGCGAGGCGATCGGGATTTAAACCTTTGAGATCGTCGACCACGAAGAGTCCATCTTTGCGAATGACTTCGCCATCAAACGCGATCGTGCCGCCGCCGAAATCTTCGCGTTGGATGCAGACAAGATCCCAGTGAATCTCGCTCTGATTTCCATTGTCGGTTTCGTCGTAGCAGCGACCAGGCGTGAAGTGGAAACTGCCGGCGATCTTTTCGTCGAAGAGAATGTCCTTCATCGGATGCGTGATGTGCGGATTGAAGCCGATAGCGAATTCGCCGATGTAACGCGCGCCTTCATCGGTATCAAAGATCTCATTGAGCTTCGCGCTGTCACCAACGCAACTCGCTTCGACGATCTTGCCATGACGAAAGACAAGACGCACATTGTCGAAGCTCTGTCCGTTGTAGACCGTCGCAGTGTTGTAGTGCAGCACGCCATTGACGCTGTCGCGCACAGGTGCAGTGAAGCACTCGCCATCGGGAATATTCTTGTCGCCGCAGCAGGGAACCGTGCCAATGTTCTTGATTGAGAACGACAAGTTTGTCTCGCCTGGCCCAGTGATTTGCACGCGATCTGTCGCACGCATGCGCGTGGCAAGTGGTGCGCACGCCGCATCCATGCGCGCGTAATCGACGCAGCACACTTTGAAGTAGAAGTCTTCGAAGGCTTCCGTACTCTTGCCCGCAAGTTGCGCCATCGACGCGCTCGGCCAACGCAACACGCACCACTTGGTGTGATTGACGCGTTGCTCAAAGTGCACAGGCTTCGAATAGAGCCGCGCCGCGCGCTTCATCTCATCGCCCTTGACCAAAGTTTGCTCACTCACATTGTGACCGCCGCGCACACCAAGATATGCGTGCATGCGCTTCATGCGTTCGAGGTCGTACTCGCCCCACATCGCCAAGTTTTTCTCTTCACCACGATAGAGTTCGGCAACGATGCGACCCGAACGCTCAGCGACATGCGCGTGCGCACCGACAGCACGAGCGGCGCGAATGATTGCGATGGTCATCTCAACAGGAATGTCGAACGCCTCAATGAGGACATGCTCATCCTTCTTCAATTTCGTGGAGTGGCGAACGAGAAGGTCGGCGAGTTGCGTGTAGCGCGGGTCCATCGAGAGTCCAATCGGTTGGTAATGCGTGAAAGCGAATCGTGAGTTTACGAGAGGAGCTGCGTGATTGCAGCGACCGTAATCGCGCGAACATTGGGAAGAATGAGATCGGCGTCGCGTTGCAGGTGCGGCGTGTGCCCCTTTGAAGTGATGGCGACGCAGTGCATACCAGCTGATTTTGCCGCGATAATGCCTGCGGGCGCGTCTTCGAAGACAACGCAACGCGCAGGCTCAACACCAACGCGCGCAGCGGCGAGCAAGAAACATTCAGGATCAGGTTTGCATCGAACGACATCGCGTCCCGTCACAATCGCATCGAAGGCGCCTTCGAGTTCGAGCCCTTCGATCGCGCGCGCGACATTTTCTGGCGGACCAGAACTGCCGACCGCGGTGCGAAATCCTGCGGCGCGCAATGCATACACGATCTCTCGCGCACCTTCCATCGCAGGAAAGCGATGCGTCACCAGCGCGCGGTACTGCGCTTCTTTTTCGTGATCGAGTTCTTTGATTTCATCGAGCGTGAGCTCACCACGACCTGCGCGCAGCCAACACTCGCGCAACAGATCTTCGTTGCGTCGCCCGAAGTGGCTGTAGTACTCGTCGATCGTGACCTCAACGCCGTGACGCGCGCTGATCAATCGCCACGCTTCGTAGTGCGCGTCGTAACTATCAACGAGCGTGCCATCAAGATCGAAGATTGCAGCGCAAAGAGACTGACTCACGCGCGTACCTTCGCAACTTCAGCGATGATCACGCCCGCACGATCAACATCCGCGCTCGAGACATCAAGATGCAGCACCATGCGAACGCGTGAAGGTCCCATGTTGAGCGCTGCAACGCCGCGCTCGCGCAGGCGATCACAGAATGATTGCGCGGTGCCAAGTTGCGGTTGCACCGCGAAAAACACCATATTTGTCGCAACGCGCTCAGGCGTACCTTCGAGCGTGATACCTTCAATATTCGCAATAGTGCCAGCGAGCCGCCGCGCGTTTGCGTGATCTTCAGCGAGACGCTCCACATGATGATCCAACGCATGAATCGCAGCGGCCGCAAGTAACCCCGACTGACGCATCGCGCCGCCAAACATCTTTCGGAATCGTCGCGCGCGCGCAATGACCGCTGCGCTCGCCGCAAGCGCGCTCCCCACTGGTGCGCCGAGCGCTTTTGAAAAGCACATCGACACACTGTCAGCGTGTTGCGTGTACGCCATCGGTGCACAACCAATCGCAACACACGCATTCATCAATCGCGCGCCATCAATATGAACATGCAGTCCGCAGTCGCTTCCACTTGCAGCGACCTCCGCCCACTGCGCGAGCGGCCACACGGTTCCGCCGCCTCTGTTGTGCGTGTTCTCAAGAATCAACATGCGACTCATCGGCGCGTGTTGATCACGCGGACGGATCGCGTCACGAACTTGCTTCGCTTCAAAGAGCCCACCAGCGCCATCGAGTCCAGCGATCATGCATCCTGCGAGCGCTGCGGGCGCGCCAGTTTCGTAATGAATGATGTGACTCTCGCGATGCGCAATGATTTCATCGCCCGCCTCGCAGACGGATCGAATCGCCAGTTGATTCGCCATCGTTCCTGACGGAACAAACAGCGCCGCTTCCTTGCCGAGCAGCGCCGCAACTTTGGCTTCCAACGCTTGCACTGTGGGTTCATCGCCGAGCACATCGTCGCCCAGCGGCGCCGCCATCATGGCTTCCCGCATAGCGTTTGTAGGACGGGTCACGGTGTCGCTTCGGAAGTCAATCATGGGGGCAATCATTGGCCGCGATGGTACGGATCGATGGATCTTTGTGGATGTTCAAGGTGAAAGCGCTTGCGCGGGAAGTGCTTTTCCACGGGTCGCTGCCGAGTGCTGCAGCGCGTGTCCGAGAATGCCGATGAAGACACCGATGTTGAACTCGCGATCCTCCCTCACAATGAGCCTGATGCTGCTCTGCGGCAACACCGCGCTCGGTCAAGTTGGATTCACGGTGGATTCAGGAATCGGTGTTGGGGAGATGCGCGAGGAAAGCGTCCCTCGACGATCACTCGCACGCTACGACTTCGAAGAGAACGAGCGATTTCCAACAGAACTTCCCGCCGGTTGGTCGCGCGTTCTTGCCCGCGCACTCGCGGCGCCCGCCTCGGGAACGAAGGTTCCGATCGGCGCGCCTGATCTTCCCGAGTTTGGTTCAGTGCGAGCTGAACAGGGCGTAGGTCGCAACACGAGCGAATGGGGAATGCGCTTCACCGTCAACGGTGCATCGATGGCCATCGCGAGCGAGCCTTCACGCATCCCTCTCGGAGTGGGCGCGCAGGTCGTCGTCACCGCTTGGGCGCGCACGAAAGATCTCAAGAACGCATCGACGCGAGTGAGCTGTCAATTCTGCGATGCAACGGGCAAACCCATTGGTCCAACACACACGAGCGAACTCATTCGCAGCGAATCCGATTGGCGGCAACTGCGCGTCGCTCCTCCCGCGGCGCCGATCGGAACTGTTGGTCTTTCGCTCTGGCTCGAAGTGGTGCAGCCGCGCTCACTCAAGGCGGATGAAGACACGCGCTTTACGGTGACGCATCTCGATGTCGCAGGAAGCGCAATCTTTGATGACATTGAAGTCTGGCAACTGCCGACCGTTGCTTTCGAAGCAGGCGGTCTTGGCATCGTGGCGCCCGGCGCAATTACTCGGCTCGCGCTCAGTTGTAATGATCCATCATCCGCAGCGACAACCGTCACAGTGCGCGTGCGTGACGCTTCTGACATCACTGTGCATACAGCCACGCTTGAGGTCCCACCAGACCGCGCGTTGACCATGAACATTCCGACGCTTCCAACGGGCTGGTATGAAGCCGAAGCGCGTTTTTCCTCGGGAAATGAAGCGATTGCGATGCGACGCGCGCGCTTTGCTGTGTTGCCCAACGATCCATTCGAGCCTGACGAACCGCCACGCTTCGGTGTTTCACTTGGCTCAAGCAATATGCCCGTCGCGCCTGCGCTCGACCTTGCACGCGCAGCATTTGTCGTGCTTCCGATTTGGGAAATTTCGACGGACACTCGTGAAACAAAGCATGTGGTGAACGAGTTGCGCGCGAAAGTGTCGAGTCTGCTTGATCGACGCGTCGAACCAATGTTCAGAATCGCAGCAGTGCCCGCAACACTCGCGCACGACTTGCACATCGATAGCGCGGACACGCTCGCGCTTTTTGCGCTTGAAGAAAATCGTTGGCGTCCGGCGCTTGAGCCGTGGTTGCTCGCGTTTGGTCAGCAGGTTGATCAGTGGTTCATTGGCAACGATGCAATCGAAGGCACGCGCGCGGATCTCGCTCAACGCGTCGAAGCACTTTCGCACGCGTTGCAAGCATCGATTGCGGGTCCGTCGATTGGAGTGCCGTGGTCACCGAGCGAGGAACTTTCGCCGCAGCTCGCGTCAACACTTGACGCTGGCCGCCACACGCTTGAACTCGTGGTTGATCCCGCGTGGCCCGAGAGTGCAGGCGAACTC
>QWPU01000054.1:12386-12856 GCA_003671065.1 Planctomycetota bacterium
AACAGGTCCGCGCGGCATGGTTCGCATCATTCCATTGCCAGCGGGCCGCGTCGAAGATCGCGAACGCGCGGTTGACCTTGCGATGCGCGCGATCGATGCGTGGCGCGCGGGTTTCGACAATATTTCGGTTGATGTTTCCAGTGACACATTGCCACTTATCGCCGGTCCAGCGCTTGAACTCGCAGCGTGGCGGCAGATCTCGACTCGCTTGTGTGGCCGCCGCTTTCTTGCAGAAATCCCTGTGCAGGAAGGTGTTCGCGCGTTGTTGGCTGACGGTCCGCGCGGACCAGTACTCGTCATGTGGAACGAAGGCGCCGCGACAGATGCGAGTTTCTCAATTGACTTAGGATCCACCGCCATCACGGCAACCGATCTCTGGGGGCGTAGCACTCGCGTCGAGGCATCCGCGAGCGGACACGCGCTGAGTCTCGGTCGAGCGCCGCTGGTTGTCGAAGGCGTGAGCCGTGAAA
>QWPU01000055.1 GCA_003671065.1 Planctomycetota bacterium
GGGCGCGATGGGCGCAGTCACCGCGTCTCCACTCGGCGGGTCCTCCGCACGCACCAACGCGCACGCGCTCGCAGCAGCACTTGCCGCAGCAAGAGTGACGAAGAACTCGCGTCGTGTCGGAATCACAGCGTCGGCGGCATGGTCAAGCATGCGCGCAGCGTAACGCGAGGTAGACTTCAAACTTAACTTCAGGCGAGACTTTCTATGACGACTGAACAAACCAACGACAACTCCGCCAATGATCCTCGTCCACTCGAGTCGCGCTTCGAAGCGACCACGCCACCGCGCCATCACGACGAAGTCCCACTCCCGCCGCCAGTTGCGCCACTGCGCGCGAACACACTCGGTCTCGTCGCGTTCATACTCTCGCTCGTCGGCTTCTGCGTGCCGTTCGTCGCGTCGCTCGCAGCGCTCATCTGCGGCATCATCGCCGTGCGGCGTCAACCACGCGGCCTCGCCATTGCAGCCATCGTGATTTCATGTTTGAGCGGATGCGTCAGCGGTTTCACGCTCGCAGCACTGCTACCCGCGCTCGCCATTGGAAAAAACGCTGCGAAGGTGGCGAAGACAAATATCAGCGGAAACGAAGTGTTGTTGCGCGTGAGCGAATTCAAAGTCGATCAGCGCACGCTTCCGAAAGACCTCGTCGAATGCTACGGCGACGAGATCCCACCATTTGACGCGTGGGGCACTCCACTCAAATTGGTCATCGAAACCGAAGGCACCACAACAAACATCTTCGTCTGGAGCGCAGGCAAAGACGCCGTGTGGGATTCAGAAGATGACTGGGTTGTCGCTTGCGAGCCGCCAACAGCCGCAGCTGATAAGGCCTACAACGAAAGCGGAATGAAATGACGCATCGCGGCGTTCACTCACGCCGCCAAAATCCGCGATGTCGGCTCCGCGCCGATCGCGACTTCAATGCCTCGGCGATCAACCATGATCGCGATGTTGCTGAGTACGGCATGCGCGCTCGGCGGCACGCGCATCGACGCGCCTGCGCGCATCGCTCGTTGCAGCGTCGCGTTGAAGTTTTCGCGATGCACTGTTGCAATCGGTAACCAACGGCTCTCTCGCTCCGTCGCAGTCGTCTTCTCAAGACTCGCCACCGCGCGACCGCCGTTGACGAACACCATCGTCTGCGTGTCGCGACCATTTGGCAGCGGCGACGCGGTCCAATCGAAGAGCGAGCACCAGAAGCGCACGCTCACCATTGGTTCGGTCGAACGCAACTCATCCCAACCGAGCGAGCCGCTTCCGATGGTGCGTCGATCGTCGCCGCCGCTGATCACCGTGAGCGTTGCACCTGTTGGATCGCTGATCACCGCGCGGCGATCGAGCCCGAGGATGCCCGACGGTTCGTGTCGCACTGAACCGCCGCATTCGAGCGCGAGTTCGCAGACCACATCAACATTTGGCACGCGCAAGTAGGTGCTCCAGTGCGGCGCTTCATCTACATCAAGGTGCACGCCGCCCGCAACATGAAGGCCCTGACTCATAACCGTTGTGTACTCACTGGCCTCGCCGCGCGAACGCGTGATCACATCGCCTTCGAGAATCTCAGAAAGAAAGCGCGCGCTGGCATCGGGTTGCGCAGAGTGGAACTCATGCCACGAGATCGAGCCAGGATGCACGCTGATTGAGCGCGGTGCATTGCGCGAGATCAACGCGCGGCTAGCTGGCGCGATCTCAATTCGAGGCTTCATTTCAAGGGCGAAAGTGGTGGCGCGGTCGGTGGCCGATCGCCGCGGTCCATCGATTGGGGCGATGGAATCAAGGCTCGCTGACGCACGCTTCACGATGCAATCGAAGGTCACTTCGTTGAACGAAGGCACGGTGTTTCGGCGCTCTGGGAGCATGATGAAGGCCTTTCTCAAGCGCTGCGCTGCAGCGGAAGTTACTGACAATTGGCGGCGAGATGAGAAGCCCAACCAAGCGGCGGCCTTTCGCCGATTTTTCTACTGATTTCATAAGCCAACAGATGGCAACTCTTCGTTACACTAGTCCTCCCCTCACGGGGCGTAGCTCAGCTTGGTAGAGCGCCTGCTTTGGGAGCAGGAAGTCGTCGGTTCAAATCCGGCCGCCCCGATTAGAGAAGACCGTTAGAGAACACGGTTAGAGAACACGGTTAGAGAACACGACGAGAAACAGCTCTGCGATCTTGTGGGGTTGTATTCGTGTTGGAGCGGAGACGGCGCGGGGCAATGCGCGCCGTTGCTACGCGTTTCATCCGCACTATGACCTCGATTTCAACTTTGCTTCGCCGCGTGGGCGCGTTGGTAACCGTCCTTGTTTCGCTGAGTGCTGCGCGCGCGGAAGGCGTCACGCGCACTTGGACCGTGGCTGGAACGGACCGTACGGCGATCGTGCATCTGCCCGCGACTGATCCCGCGAAGACGCTTGGGACCGAGAGGCAGCCGATCGCATCGCCGCTCATCTTCGCGTTTCACGGTCACGGAGGTCGCGCTCAGTTTGTCGAGCGCGCGCTGCACTTTCAGAAGGAATGGCCGCAGGCAGTCGTGGTGTATCCGCAAGGGCTTCCGACGAAAACGAGCCTCGATCCGAAGGGCACGGGAACTGGTTGGCAGATTCGCGCGGGGACGAATGAGGATCGCGATCTCGCGTTCGTCGATGCGATCGTGGCATCACTGCGCGCCGAAGGTTGGATTGACGACACGCGCATCTACGCGGCGGGTCACTCCAACGGCGGCGGATTCACCTACGCGCTGTGGGACGCGCGACACGATCTCTTCGCAGCGGTGGCGCTCATCGCGACGGGTTCACTTGAGTTGTCGAAGTTGAAGCCGCTGCCTTGCATGCACATTGCGGGGCGCGGCGACAAGATCGTGAAGATCAGTTTCCAAGAGAAGGTCATGAAGGAAGAGAGAGTCGTCAACGGCAGCGTCGGCGAAGGCGTTGAGTGGGCGACGAATTGCACGCAGTGGTCTTCAGAAGGCGCGAGCGCGTTCGTCGCGATGATTACGGATGGTGGACATGGGATTCCGACGGAAGCGCCGCCGCTGATGGTGCGGTTCTTCAAGGAGCAGGTGAAGGAAGTCGTGAAGGTTGATGTGAAAACTGATGTGAAGGTTGATGTGAAAACTGAGCCTGCGACGCCTCAACCCGCTGGTTTGCCGAAGTCTCATTCAATCATCATCATCACCGACAAGTGACGCAATCGTTTCTTGCTTCGCTTCATCTTTGAGGTGCAGCAGCTCGCGGGCTTTATCCGCGGCGAACTGATTGGTGTAGAGCTCCCAATAGCGACCGCGCCGCGCGAGGAGTTCGCGGTGCGTGCCTTGCTCGTGGATCGCGCCGCGCTCAATCACCAAGATCACATCGGCGCGCCGAATTGTTGAGAGTCGGTGCGCGACGACAAAGGCGATGCGACCCTTGAGCACTTCGTCGACGCCTGCTTGGACGAGTCGTTCGGTCGCAGTGTCAATGGAACTTGTCGCTTCATCCATCACAAGAATCTGCGGATCGCGCAGCACCGCACGCGCGAGCGCGACGAGTTGTCGTTGTCCAGTTGAAAGACGCTCGCCGCCTTCGCCGACTTCGGTGTCGTAGCTGTGTTCGAGTTCGATGATGAAGCCGTGAGCGCGCACGCGACGCGCCGCGGCTTCGATGTCGGCGTCAGTTGCTTCGAGACGACCGTAGCGAATGTTCTCGCGCACGCTGCCAGCAAAGAGATGCGCGACTTGCGGAACGATGCCGATTTGTTCAGTAAACCACGCGAGCGCATGATCGCGGTAATCAATGCCGTTGAGCGTGATGCGTCCCGCGCGTGGTTCGTAAAAGCGCGTGGCGAGCGAGACGATGGTGCTCTTGCCGCCGCCTGTTGAACCGACGAGGGCGATGGTTTGTCCTCGACGCGCGCGCAGTGAAAAGTCACTGAGCACGGGCACGCCTTCACGATAGAAGAACGACACATTGTCGAACGCGAGTTCTTCGATGCGCTGCGCGTGCGCTGAGGGCGTCATCGCGGTTGCACTGTCAGTGATAGTTGGTTGCGTGGCGAGAAGTGAAGAGATGCGTTCGGCAGCACTACTCGCGTTGAGAATGTCTGCGAAGCGCTGCGCGAGTTCTTGCACGGGTTGCGCGAAAAGCGCGGCAAACTGCATGAATGCGATGAGTTTTCCGAGTGTGATGCCTTCCTTTGTCAAGACTTCACTCGCACCTTGCCACAAGATGACGGCGGCGCCCGTTGCGGCAAGCGCGGCGATGAGCGGCAAGTAGACGCTTGAAAGCACGGCGCTGCGCATCGCCCAGTGATTCATCTCGCTCGACAATCGTTGGAACTCAGCGAGGTTGTCGGCTTCACGCACGAGCGTCTTGGTGGTGCGCGCGCCGAGCAACATCTCTGCATACGACGCGGTCATCGCACTGGAAAGGCGACGCGCTTCGCGACCAGCACGCACGAGGTAGCGCTGAAAGATCACGCTCGTCAGCACCATGATCGGAACCGCGCTCAGGGCCCACACTGCAAGGCGCGCGTCGATGACAAACATGGTGCCGATCACGCCGAGCAAGATTGCTGAGCACCACGACGCATCGAGAATGCACCACGGCAATAGGCCTGAAACCTTCGAGCAATCGGCGGTCAAGCGCGAGACCAGCCAACCAGTTGGGCGCACATCGAAGTACGCGGGCTCGAGTGATTGGAGTTTGGCGAAACAATCGCGGCGCAATTGATCGGCGGTGTGCGTTGCGACGATTCCTGCGCAAGCGATGAAGGTCCAGACGCCGAGAGCGAAGACGATGAAGAGCGCGCAGTAGAGCGTGATCGTCGGCGCGAGTGACGCATTTGCGCCGAGTTTTGCTTCATCAACGAGATGACCGACAAGAAGCGGCAGCGCGGTTTCGATCGCGGCCACGATGATGCCGCCAACGATGAGACCAGTGACGGCGACTTTGTGCGCGAGCGCGCGCGAGAGAA
Source organism: Planctomycetota bacterium (assembly GCA_003671065.1). GTDB lineage: Bacteria > Planctomycetota > Phycisphaerae > Phycisphaerales > SM1A02 > QWPT01. The sequence goes on from QWPU01000055.1 coordinate 4,940, forward strand.
TCGGTCGCCACACGCGCATGCTGAAACGAGCGTGCGCGTCGTCAGTGCGATGGATTTCAGACATCGACGACCTCGGCTTCAACGAGGTCATTGAGGTCACCAAGCGCGTCAGTCACAGTGGTCTGGATCTGCCAGAGCGTTTGATAGAGGCCACTCGACGCGATGAGTTGCGCGTGCGTACCGCGTTGAACCACGCGACCACCATCAAGCACGAGAATGAGATCAGCTTCCATCACAGCGGAGAGTCGATGGGCGACGATGATTTTCGTCGGCGCGCTCTTCGCGTCGTGGCCGTTCATACGCAGCGCGGTAAGAATCGACGCTTCAGTGTGTGTGTCCACTGCGCTCAGCGCATCATCAAGCACGAGCAATCGCGGCTCTTGCACAATCGCGCGCGCAATCGCGACGCGTTGGCGTTGACCGCCTGAAAGGGTCATGCCTTTTTCGCCGACCACGGTGTCGTAGCCTTCAGGAAATGCAACGAGCGTGTCGTGAATGCATGCGACATGCGCGGCGTGTTCAAGCGTCGCCGCGTGCGCGTTGACCGCGCGCGTTCCCGCAAGAATGTTCTCACGCAATTTCTTCGAGTAGAGAAACGGTTGTTGCAGCACAGTGCCGATCACGCCGCGAATCGACGCGCGCGCTACACGCGCGAGTGGGTGACCATCAACCGCAATCACGCCCGCATCAGGTTCATGCAAGCGCAACAACAACTGCAGAATCGTGGTCTTTCCGCTGCCACTTGGTCCAACGAGCCCGAGCATCTGTCCCGCTGCGAGTTCAAAACTCAAGTCATCAAGCACTTTCGGACCGCCGCGATGCGCGAAGCTCACGCGTTCAAATCGAACCGCGAGACCAACTCCACTCACGGCAAGCGTGATCGCTTCACTCGGTGCTGGATCAAGATCGCGCTCTTCTTTGCGCGCGAGAATCTCATCAAGCCGCGCGATCGCCGCCAGCGCTTTGCCCGATTCAACCGTCATGCGACCAAGCATGCGCACGGGATAAATGAACATGCCGACAACGGTGAGAAAGTAAAAGTACGCGCCGAGTTCAAGCGTGCCGCGCGAGAGCATCCACGCGCCGAGACCGACGACGATGATCTGCTGTACGAAACACATGAGATCTGACACAGACCAGAACACCGCGAAGAGTCGGAAGAGATGCGCATCGCAATCGCGAAATGCTGCGGAAGTTTCGGCGAAACGAGCCTCTTCGTGCGCGGCGCGACCGAACGCGCGCACCGTGCGAATGCCCGTGAGATTTTCCGTGACGCCCGCAGTCATGCGCGCTTCGGCCGCTTCTTTCGCGCCAAACGATGGACCCATCTTCTTGAAGTTGATTGCGGTGTAGGCGAGAATCGCGGGAATGATCACGATCGACGCAATCGCCATGCGCCAATCAAGCATGATCATGATCGGTAGCGGCATGAGCAACATAAGCACGGCGCGGCCCATTTCAGGCGCTTGGCTGGCGAGGAATGCGCGCATCGCTTCGATGTCGGAAGTGCAGCGTTGCACGAGATCGCCCGATGGAATCGTGTCGAGCGCGCTGCAGGGAAGTCGTTGCACATGGTCATACATGCGATCGCGAGTGCGTCGTGCGATGCGTTCAGCGGCTGCGGTTGCAAAGCGAGTTTTGAGATGAATCGCTACGCCTGACAAGCTCGTGATGACGATCATCACAACTGCAGGAATCCACAGCGCGTGACGCACGCGTGCATCGCCGCCCATCCAATCGATGATGGTGCGCGAGATGTTCGACGCCAGCGCAGGATCGCCAAGCACCACATCAAACACAGACTGCGGAACAAGCAGCGCGAGGGCAAGCAACGCCGCGGCGGCGATGAGCGCGATGACCGCGTAGGCAAACTGCGCGTGCTCGCCTTGCGCGAATCTCGAAATCATGCGAACACCTTCGCGCAGCGTGGGCGGCGGTGGTTCTGCTTTGGGAGTGTTCGCGCTATTCGCGTCTGCCATGGGGCGACGAGTTTAGGGCCCTTGGATCGGAGCGACAATTGCAATTGCTTGCGCCATCGGTCGCGGCGGAGGCAACGGCTTCGGATCAGGATTTACTGGCTGCAGAATCAGGAGATCGATTGCGGTTGGATGCGAAGACGGTGGCAGTGAATAGTTGGGCATTCCCCGCCACACGCGCATTATTCCGCGCGAAGTGATCACGGCGAGCGCGTCGAGTGTTTCATCAAACGCAACCGCAAGCGGCAGACCTGCGGGCGCTTCAAGGCGCATGAGTTCTTCGGCCGAATCTACATCGACGACGCGCGCGCTGCCATCGCGTGCAGCGATGAAGAATCGGGTGAATTCCCTGTTAGCGCATATCACGCCGCCGTTGCCTGCGGGGAGGGATTGAGTCTCGATGCCGTCGCGCGTTTCGCGTTTAAGATAGCCCGTGATGCCGAGAAACGAAATGGATCCATCGGGATGCACGAGCGCGTCATCGGCCTCGCACGGTGTTCGTGTAGCGATGTGTGTGAGCGGCTCGCCATCCGAGACTCGGAAAATCGGGCGCGTGCTTAAACTGTCAACATTGGCGAATGTCAACAGCGCGCCATCATCGAGAAAGAGTGGCTTCGTCACGCGTCTGCGATCAGCGAGCGCCAAACCAAGTGGAAGCGCCGCGCGCCAGTGAGTTGCGCCATCACTCATGTCTAGAAGCGCGACTTGATTCTCATCATCACCAATCGCAACGAGCGTGCCATCAGGCGAGAATGCCATGGTGGTGATCGCGCCACCAATCGGCTCCGCGCGCCAACGATGTTGACAAACACCTTGGGCATTCATCGCAAGAAGTGTCGTTGCGCCGCCACCGTGACCAACGGCAATCTCGTCGCCGCGCCGCGCAATCGACCGCGCAACTCCTGCAATCACATCGAGCCGTCCAATCACTTTCACGCTGCCATCAACAGGGCTGATCTCACGGAGAACACCATCGCGATCGGCGGTGGTGAAGGTTCGCGAGAGCGAGTCCCATGTCGCGCACGCTGGAAAGTGCAGCGTGTCGCTGTCAAGAATGGCCTCAATATCTTGCAGTCGCCACGCGCCTGCAAAGTCAGTCAATACGAGCGAGCCATCCGCATTCTGTTCTTCAATGGTGATGCGCCCGAAGAGTCGCGATGAATCATGGCTGAAGGTAATCCCCCACACATGCGCGCTCGTGCCGCCGAGCCGAGTGCGCACGGTGAGCGATTCGCTTTCGACAAGGCGCACCGTCCTGGTCCAACTGCTCGCAGCGATCGTGCGTTCATCAGGCGAAATCGCGACATCAAAGACGCTGCCACCTGGGAGGTCGCGTTCGTAGAGCGTGCCGCCAGTGCGCGGATCAATGCGAGCGATGCATCCGTCGCGCCACGCCACGACAGCGAGTGAGCCCGCTGGAGAAATCGCAACAGCTCTCGTGCCAGCGGCGCGTGCAGTCGTGGACCATCGCTCTTTCAGCGTGCGCGCCTCCGAATCAAGATCGACGCAACGAAGGCGACCATCGTGAAAACTTATAAGAGCGACACGCCCATCACGGGTGAACGAGGCGTCGGTGAGAACGCCGATTCCTGGGAGCGACGACACTACGGTGTTCGTTGCGAGATCGATGAAATCAACACTGCCATCATGACGCACGCCAGCGATAAGTGATTTCAAACAAGCGCATGCGCTGTAACCGTTGCCGACTGCATTGATCATTCCTGCGGCGCGATTGATGTGAATCAGCACGCCGAGCGAGTTCGTCACGAGAATCGTCGCGCCATCACTCGAGACCCCGAGTGACACCACGGTTGTGGGAAGACCTCCGAACAAACGCAGGTCGATGACTTCGCTCGGACGAACGCGGTCGAGATCACTGATCTGCACATAGCCACCCGTGACTCCTGCAATGAGTTCGTGCGTGGCGGGGCTCTCTACGAAGCAAAAAATTTCGGCACCTACTGCAGTGAACAACTCGAAATTCGCGACACGCTGACGCAAGTGGCGCGTCTCCCAGCCGCGCGTCGAAGGCGGCGCTTGCGCCAGGCTCATCAGCGCATCCGCAGGTTCACCGAGCGCGAGACTCGTACTCGCGGCGCGAATGTTGCCGCGGGCGGTTTGCGCAATTGCGCGTTCGGCTTCGCGTGATGCGTGCATCGCAAAGATCACACTCGCAGCGGTTGCAGTAACGATCGCGAGCGTGCCTGCCGCAATCGCTGCGGTGGCGACGCGATTCTTGCGTATCAAGCGACCGATGAGATCGAGTGTGCTCGGGGCCGTGGCGAGAATCGGTTCATCGTGAAGCCAACGGCGCAACTCATCCGCAAGTTCTGACGCAGTGCCGTAGCGTTCATCAGGATTTTTCTCGAGCGCCTTCAGCACGATTGCGTTGAGTCCACTTGGCAGCGTTGAGTCGAGTTGAAGCGGTTGAATCGGTGGCGACTCAGCGACGATGCGAGCCATCGACACGAGACTGTGACCACGCGTTGAGTAGGGAAGTTGCTGCGTGAGCAACTCGTAAAGAATGAGTCCGAGCGAATAGACATCGCTGCGCGAGTCAATGCGCGAAGGATCGGCTGCGAATTGCTCAGGACTCATGTACTGAGGCGTGCCGATGAGGCGAGCATCGATCGTGAGCGGCTCGCTACTAGCGTTTGCATCACCAAGTCCATCAATCGCATCGAGTGATTTTGCGATGCCGTAATCAATCACATGCAATCGCGCATCGCCACCAACAAGGAGGTTGCTCGGCTTGAGATCAAGATGCACGATGCCGCGTCGATGACCTGAACCGACGGCATCGCACGCGACCGTGAAGGTTTCGACAAGTTGCGCGAGAGAAGGGCGCGAGTCCTTCGCCCAACTGGTAATCGCGCGGCCATCTTCAACAAGTTCCATAACGAAGTAGTGCCGAACTTCGTCATGTGCAGGAGAAGTGAGCGTTCCCGCCGCGATCACACGCGCGATGCTGGGATGATCAAGTCGGGCGAGGATCTGCGATTCACGCTGAAATCGAGCAAGTATGCTTGCACGAGTTGTTGAAGTCGCAAGTACTTTGAGCGCGACGCGACGCGAAGGTGAATGTTGATCGGCAGCGAAGACGGCTCCCATCCCACCACTACCGATGACGGAACGAATCGTGAATCCATCGACTTGCACGCCGATGAGTGCGGATGGATCGAAGCCGACTGCGGGTCTACTTGCATCGTCGAATGTCGGCGTCGCATCGACATCAAACACAAGCAACGAACGAACCTCGGCGCGAATCCACGGGTCATCGGTTGCCGAATCAATGAGCGCATCGCGAAGGATCGGATCAACAACTCGCACCGCGTCGAACAGTTCTTCGACGGCGCGTTGCGCGTGAGGTGAGGTTGGCTCTGACGAAGGCAGCTCCATGCTGAGTCCATGCGTCAAGCGTTGGCGCTGATCGCACGCCGAAGCCACGCGCGTGCAAAATTCCATCTTTTACTTACAGTTCTCGGCGCAATTTCAAGCAGCACGGCGGTTTGATCGATGCTCAAACCCGAAAGAAACCGTAGTCGCGCGACCTGCGCGCACTCAGGCGAGTCCTTCTCAAGCAGATCGAGTGCCTCAATTGCACGAATCGCCATTGGCGAAAGCGCGCAGGTGGGATCCTGCAATTCGCCCACAGCGACTTCGAGCGTGACGCGTTGCCACTCGCCACCGCGGCAGATGCGTTTCTCGCTGCGCGCGCGGTCAATCAGATACTGACCCATCGCACGACCAACAGAGCCCCAGAAATGACGCCGGTCATCCCATGTTGCATGCGCAACACCTTCGCCAAACATCTTGAGAAACAACTCGTTGACCACGAGTGTCGGTTGCAGGTGAGTGCGAGAGCGTTCTTCGCTGCACGCCTGCCGCGCCATCGCGTGCACTTCGTCATAGATTTGACGCCACAAATCTTCCACCGCAGCGGGCTCGCGAGCGCCCGCGTGGTTCATGAGTCGAGTCAATTCCTGAGCTGAGTCTCCGCCGATCATCCGTGCATTGTGAGGGAAGAACTCCTCAAAAACAACCAGAATATCTCCGCGGATCGCAAAGAAGGTGACTTTGAATCAGAACGGGGTTTTCACGCCGAGCGCACGCACCGCGCACCAACCGACAAGCGCTTCGAAGAGGATGAAGATCCCCATGATCCAAATGGCTGCGGCGAGATAGATGGTCCACTCGGGCGTGCGGCTGAGAAACCAGAGCACGCCGAGCAAAAGGCCAATGCTTTCGACGAACGCGCCGAGCACGAAACGGGCGTTTTTCCCACGCGTATCGATGTTGCAGGTGATGGGCATAGTTCTCGTCTCGGTTCTCAGAACTGCGCGGTCTTGGGCGCGCGTGGAAACGGTATCACATCGCGGATGTTCGCCATGCCTGTTGCGTAAATGATTGCGCGTTCGAAGCCGAGTCCGAAGCCTGCGTGAGGCACCGTTCCATAGCGACGAAGGTCGCGATACCACCAGTAATCGGCTTTGTGCAAGCCCATTTCATCCATGCGACTGTCGAGGCGCTCGAGGCGTTCTTCGCGTTGCGAGCCACCAACGATTTCGCCAATTCCTGGCGCGAGAATGTCCATTGCGGCCACGGTCTTACCGTCGTCGTTCTGTCGCATGTAGAAGGCTTTGATGTCCCTCGGGTAGTTCATCACTGCAACAGGTCGACCGATATACGTTTCAGTCAGCCAACGCTCGTGTTCACTCTGCATGTCGATACCCCACTTCACGGGATAGTCAAATTTCACGCCCTTCTTGACTGCATCTTCAAGCGCAGCAATCGCGTCGCCGTACTCCATCTTCGCAAAGTCCGCGCTCACGAATTTCTCGAGGCGGTCAATGCAGGTCTTATCAATTCGCTCCGCAAAGAACTTCATGTCATCACCGCGTTCGGCAAGCAATGCGCGGAACATGTACTTCAACAACTCTTCAGCGCACTTCGCGTCCGCAAGCAAATCAGCAAACGCGATCTCTGGTTCGATCATCCAGAACTCAGCGAGGTGACGCGATGTGTTCGAGTTTTCAGCACGAAAAGTAGGACCAAAGGTGTAGACCTTCGAAAGCGCCATGCACCAGGTTTCGACATTCAGCTGACCTGACACCGTGAGATTCGTCTCGCGACCGAAGAAGTCTTGCGTGTAGTCAACCTTTCCATCAGGCGTGCGCGGAATGTTCGCAAGGTCAAGCGTCGACACGCGAAACATTTGCCCCGCACCTTCGCAATCGCTGCCAGTGATGATCGGCGTGTGAATCCACAAGAAACCTTGCTCGTGGAAGAAACGATGCACCGCCATCGCAAGGCAATGGCGCACGCGACCGATGGCGCCGAAGGTGTTAGTTCGCGAGCGCAAGTGTGCAACATCGCGCAGGTATTCAAACGAATGTTGCTTCGGTGAAATCGGATAGGTGTCAGGGTCATCGACGAAGCCGTAGACCTTGAGGGCCGTCGCTTGAATTTCAACCGATTGACCCTTTCCTTGGCTTGCAACGACGAGCCCAGTGATCTCGACCGAGCAGCCTGCCGTGAGCTTCAGGACTTCGCTTTCGTAATTGTCAAGGGTGTTCGGGACGACCGCTTGAATGGTGTCGAAGCAGGAGCCATCGGTGATGGCCACGAAGGAGATTCCCGCCTTCGAGTCGCGGCGGGTTCGCACCCAGCCTTGGACGGTGGCGGTGGTGCCGATGTGTGTTTCGGAGTGCTTGTAGAGATCAGCGATGCGGACTGCGAGCATTCGGACGAGGGTATCGCATCGCGTGCCAAGATGGCAGATCAGGCTCAGTGCGCACGGCGCGTTGGCGCGGCCGCATCAAACGAAAGGACAGGCAAGCCAAGAAAGGACAGGCAAGCCAAGGCGCGAACGCCAAACGATTGGACAGGC
>QWPU01000056.1 GCA_003671065.1 Planctomycetota bacterium
TCATGGATACGGCTCCAACGAAGGAGCGCAAGTGGCGTGCCATGAGCGGGCCATGAGCGGGCCATGAGCGGGCCATGAGCTTGATCGTGCCGCCGATCGACCCTCCCCTGAGTGATCAATCTTCCGCAACTGCCGAACCTCCAATGGGTGGCCTCGGACTTCAGTCAGTGCCGTCGAAAGTCGTCATTCGAACCATCGCATCAATTAAAGACCAGATTCTCACGAGCAGACGCTGAGCCCGCGGGAAGGGACCAACTTTCGGTCCTCCGCGTCCTCCGCGTCCTCCGCGTCTCCGCGTCTCCGCGTAAAAAAATCTGGATCGGGAGTCAAGCGACCTCAACCGACGCCTCAGACTGAAGCCCGAGGGCAGTCATCCGCCACGTCGGAGTTCACACGAGTTGCGACAAAAACGTCTTCGCAGGAACAGCCATCGGACCCCGTGGTTTCGCGAAGCAATCTGCGGAGACAAACTCAGCGTCGATGACGACTTGGAACGCGAATGGCGCCTTCAACTGCGCTTGGAAGTATTCGAGTGAGGGGCTGATCGGGCCTTCGCTCTGCTTCACTTCCACAAGAAACCAAGGCTTGCCGTCGCGGGTGACGAGGAAGTCGACTTCGTGCTGCTCCTTGTCGCGCAGGTAACCGAGATCAAACTTACCTAGGCCAAGATCGGTCCACGCCTCGACAGCCTTGAGGAGTTGACATCCCACAAACGTCTCGGCGCGGGCGCCTGCATCGTCGATCGAACTCCAATCACGAAGGAACCACTTCGGCTCCTTGCGCAGCGACCTCGACACGTTCTTGAACCAAGGGCGAACGAGAAAGCCAAGGTGAAGACTTCGAAGCACTTCAACCCATCGCATGATGGTGTCGGTCGACACTCGCAGTTCGTTCGCGAGGTTGCCAAAGATCAACTGTTGCGCTGATCGACTCGCAAGAATGCTGACAAGCGAAGCGACTTGATCGAGTTGCTGAATCCTCGTCAGGTCGCGAATGTCTTCGCGAACAAGTTGCTCGAAGCGAAGCGATTGCCACCGCCGACTGAATCGAGCGTCGCGTTTCAGGAACGGCCCGGGATATCCGCCGTGCGTCCAAAGTGCATCGAACTCCGCAGCCTTGAGTCGCTTTGGCGAACGAAGAAGTTGCTTCGCATCTGGCACATCTTGCGCGAGCAATTCCGCAACGCTCAAGGGATGCATCCGATACGGAAAGTATCTCCCCATCAAACTGTCGCCGCCGCGGCGATACGCATCCATGCGACTACTGCCCGTGACAATGACATGGGTTTGATCGGCGTAGGTATCGAAGAACCCCTTCAAAAACTTCTTCCAACCGTGGAACTTGTGCAGTTCGTCAAACAAGAGCGTGGGGAGTTCGGCCTTCAATCTCGACAACCCAAAGCGCTCAACCACCTTGGATGGTCCCGACAGAATCAAGCCTCGGTCATCGAGGTTGTCCCAGTTGCAGTAGTGATCCGCGCAACCTCGACACGTCGTCGTCTTCCCAACTTGTCGCGGCCCAACCACAAACGCCATCTGCCGATGCGTCGCAAGATGCTCCAAGAGCACGCTGTCGTAGAGTCGTTTGAGCGGTGTCATGCTCTGACTATTCTCGTATGTATCGGAGAATAGTCAAGACCATTCTCCGACTGGCACGAGAATGGTCGGATTGTTCGAGTGGCGAGGTGGTCGCGGAGAACGGCCACCGTTCGTCCTCCGTGCCCTCCGCGTCTCCGCGTGAAAATCTCCATAGGATCTCAAGCGACGTATGCCTCCTCACACGCATCGGGGCGGCCATCGTTGTCTTTGTCCAATGCCCCGTTCGCGATCTCGCACGCATCAAGCGCACCATCCTGATCGCAATCAGCAACTCCGTTGGCGATCTCACATAGATCTTGAGTGCCATTGGTATTGCAGTCGTACTCACCACCGCCATAGGGCACGCGCACGATCAAGAGCGGCGATGAGCACGGCGCAGGATCGACGAGCACCGACACCATGAGCTCCACTGCAATGGTTGTTGCCGTTGAACCAAGAATCGCATTCCATGTCGCATCAGGAACATTGATTGTGGCGATGTCTGGAGCGGCGTGCAATCCGTCCTCGTTGCGAGGAAGAGGAATTGCGCTCATGGATACGGCTCCAAAGAGTCATCGCAAGTGCCGTGCCACAACCGTCATTGAGTTGGTTGGGGTGCCACGGTGCTTCGGAACGTGGGTCGTGCCGTCGAACGACTCCCGCTCGCACAAAAACTATGGAAGGCAGGACTGGACCAAAATAATTCTGCTTTCCATTTCGCCATCCACTGCTCTCGGAGTACCTTGGCGCCCTTTGGAGTCCCATTCATGTCGTGTGCAAATCGAATTCTGAGCCTCAGCCCGCGAGCAGCGCGGATGTCATACCTTTTCTTCAGCGCATGTCTTGTGGTCAACGCGCCAGCAGCGGCTCGCGACGACGCGTGCTGCGACGGCATCCACGCTCCTGCCGAGCTCGTCTTCTCCTGCCATCCGAGCGTGCGCGGGCGCATGAACTCCGTCCTCAAGGGCGGTCCACTGCTCGTAGAAACTGCTCCTGCTGATGCAGCGGCGATGTTCAATCCGTGGCCATGGGCGACGATCGATTCAAACGGCGCCACTACTAATCGCATCGACATCGTCTTCGTAGGCGATGGATTTCAGACCGCACAACTCGCCTCGTACGCATCCCTCGTAGATCAGCGTTGGGCCACGATACGCACGCGCGAGCCTTGGGTGAGTTACCAACGCTACTTCAACGCTCATCGTGTTGATGTAAGCAGCATCGATTCGGGCGTCGATAACGACCCCACGCTAGGCGTGGTGCGCACCACCGCGCTTGACATGGGATTCTGGTGTTCAAATATCGAGCGCCTGCTTTGCGTCAATACTTCCAAAGCTGTCGCCGCCGCTAACTGCGCGCCTGCTTGGGACCAGATTTTCGCTATTGCCAATTCAACTAAGTACGGAGGTGCGGGATATGCCTCTAACGATCTGTGCACCTTCTCAGGATTCGAAGGTTCGAGCCTCGAGGTTGCGATCCATGAGTTTGGTCACAGCTTTGGTGATCTCGCTGACGAATACGACTACGCCGACGGCACCACCTATTCGGGACCCGAATTGGGTGAGATCAATGTGAGCATTCAAAATGCGGCGCAAATGCAGACTTCTGGCAACAAGTGGAAGGCGTGGCTGGGAGTGTCTCTCCCCATCGTCGGCGTGCATGGCGCGTTTGAAGGCGGTCGCTATTTTCAGTTTGGCATTCGTCGGCCAACGAATGACTCACTCATGCGTTCGCTCGGCACACCATTCAACGGGCCGTGTCTGGAGCAGATGATCATCAAGATCCATCAGCAGACCAAGATGGTCGACGCGACCACGCATCCCGTCAACAGCACCGTGGTGCGCAACGCCGTGATCGGCGCCACGCTGATTCAGCCGTCGCTGCACGCACTCACCAAGCAGTGGTATCGCTCGGGAGTTGCGATTCCTGGCGCGACCAACGCGACGCTGGACACGAGCTATCTGGCCGTCGCGCCCGCAGGAACATCACTGCAATTGGTGGTGATTGATCCAACGACCAAGGTGCGCAATGAATCCTTGCGCACGCAGTGGCTGCAGGAAACTTACTCGTGGACGATCGTTCCCGACGCGTGCGCTGCTGATCTCAATCTTGACGGCAACATCAACGGCACCGATCTCGCCCTGCTGCTTTCGGCATGGGGCGCGAATGGGCTTGCTGCTGGTCGCGCCGATGTGTCAGGCAACGGCAGCGTCGGCGCTGAAGATCTCGCCGAAGTCCTCAACGGATGGGGCAGCTGTAACGACTAACTGGTGGGTGCCACGGTCCTTCGCAACAGAGGTCATGCCGTCGAGAGTTTCCTTCCCGCACAAAACCGGGAAAGGGTTGGACACGGCCACAACCTTCCAACCTCAAACATCCGCAGGAAAAATCGCCCTCGAATTGGGGTGTGCAACTGATCCGCGCGAGCCTGTGGATTCCGCTTCCTGCGCTATCGTGACGCACTCTCATCTGCGTGCTTTCGCGGATGCTTGACTACATCGCCTCGATACATCGAATCATCAATGACCCCTGCGTTTACCTACATCGATCCTCGCGGTAAGGAGTCTGGTCCCTTCACTGAAGCGGAGCTCGTGAGTCTTGCGACTCGCGGAATGATTGAGCGCGATGGACTCATCCAACTCGAAGGCGCACCGACGCGTTGGCGTGCGGATGAGATTGGTTGGCTGCGTGACGCGCTGGGGATTGTGAATGCTGATGCGCCCGCCGCCGTTGGCCCACCAACTGATGCGCCAGCTCCCGCAGCACCCACCACGCCGCCAACGAATCCGTGGTGCATTCCTCCTGCGGCCACCCCGACTGAGGCTGCGTCGTGCTCACGCACCACCTACATCCTGCTTGCGATTTTGCCTCCGTTTTTCGGCATTTTCGGTATCCACAATATTGTCGCGGGTTACACATCCATCGGCATCTGGCAACTTGTGCTCAGCGTGTTCACCATTGGCGGCGTTTATTTCGGCGCGATCTTTCCGCCCTGCTGCTGCTGCTGCTGTGGCGGATTGCCTTTGGGCCTCGGATTGTTTGCGTGGGTTGTGTACGAAGCGATCACGATCACGCGCGATGCACGCGGACGATTGATGGCGTGATGACCGTTTCACACGGCGCTCACACGATTGACAACAGCGTCTGCAGTGTCTCATCAATCGTCGCGATGTAACGCGCGGCGGCTTGGAATTGACGCTGATACGAAAGCATGTTGATCGACTCTTCATCAAGGCTCACGCCGCTGGCGGCTTGGCTTTGCGCGTCGAGACTTTCGCGCACGAGACGCGTGCTTTCGGCTTTCGTGTTTGACGCTTGCGTGCGCACTGCGAGATCGGTCGTGCACGACTGCCAATAGCCGCGAAGGCTTCGGCCGCCGAGCGAATCGACTGAGAGATCTTCGAGAGCTGCGATATCAAGCGCGACTGCATTTGAACCTGCGATGTGATCGCGTCCCGACGCAAGCAGGCGCGGATCATCGATGATTTGCTGGTTGATCGCGATGTCGCTGCCGTCGCTGCCGCCGAAGAAACCGTTCACGCCAAGCGCGGCGAGCACGCTCGAGGTGTCGTTGGAGAAACTCAATTGGTAGCCACCCGCTGCGTCGATCTTGAGGGCGCCATCAGGCGTCACCGACGCGCTGCCAGTACCCGCGGGCATCGCAGCTGTGATCGTTGCCGCGAGTTCATCAAGCGTGGTTGTCGCAGGATCCACGGCGATGAGCACAGTCGTGCGAATGCCAGTGCTGGAGTTCGTCACATGCAGTTCAAATGAACCGTTGCGCATTTCAAATGGCACGCCTGCAGCATCGGCAGAGAGATTCGCCGTTGGATCATCAACGCGATTGAGCGCTGTGACGCTCGAGAAACCGCGCGTGCCTTGACCTTGCGAGTGAATGCGATTGACTTGAAACGCGAGTTGACTCGCGAGCGTGTCGAGATCGTTGATCGCGGGATCAACGGTGTCGCTGCGTTGGCGAAACAGCGCGCCGACTTGTCCAGCGTCAGGATTGAGCGTCGTGCCGTCAGCCTTCACGCGCAGCGAAACCGTGGTGCCGCTCGCGCTCGCTTCAGTGCGCAACACCACGCCGCGCGAATCACCTGCAAGCACGATTGGCGTCGAGCCGACATGAATGTCAAGCGCACCATTGGGTTGCTCGATGGTGTTGATCGGAAGGTATTGCGCGACTTCAGCAACCAGTTCATCGCGGCGATCGCGCAGCGCGTTGGCGCCGCCGTTGGTCCCCTGCTCCGCTTCGACAATCTGGCGGTTCACCTCAGCGACTTGCTCAAGCAGACCGTCAACCGTACGAACCGTCGCGCCGAGCGCGCGATCAATCTCGGTGCGAACATTTGTGTGTTCGGCGCGAAGTTCACGAATAGCCGTGGCGAGCCCGCTGCCTTGCTGGATGACTACGGTGCGCACCGCTTCATCATTTGGACTATTCGACAACTCGCTGAAGCTGTTGAAAAACGCGCTCAAACGGCTGGAAAGGTCTTGACTCGTGAGTTCATTGCGCACCGACTCAATCGCGTTGAGGAAGCGCGAATCGATCTCGGCGGCGTTCTGATCACTGATGGCTGAGCGCGTGCGGCTCTGTAGCGCGCTGTCAACCGATCGTACAATTCGTGATAGTTGCACGCCCGTGCCAATGAAGCCTGCGCGACCGATGAACTCGGGGCGGCTCGGCGACAACCGCGCGATCTGGCGGTGATAGCCAGGCGTCGACGCGTTCGCCATGTTGTTACCCGCGACCTGAATCGCGGCTTGGCTCGCAAGGATGGCTGATTGACCGATTTGAAGTGCGCCGTTGATAGACATGGGAGTGCGCTCGCTTTTAACTACGGATGTCGAGGCTCGAAATCACATTCGCGCCAGCAGTCACACGACCGCCACGCGAATACACATTGGCATGCGCCAGCGCTGAATGCACAGACTGCAAGATCCCTGCCATGTGCGCGCTCAATCGTTCGGCAGCTTGCCGCAACACACTGCTCTCGCTGCGGACTTCCTCGATGAGTGGACGCAATTCGCTGCGAAGTTGATCGATGCGCGCACGGTCAGTTTCACCAAGACGCGCAGCGATGTCCGCGAGCGTTGCTTCAACGGGGAGCGCAAGACGCATGGCGAGTCCGCGCACTTCATTCAGACGCGCTTGATCGAGTTGACCGATGTCATAGACGAGTCTGGTTTCTCTCGTACCAAGCTGGGAAAACTTTGCGAAATCAGCGCTGCGAATAGATGCGCGACGAGTGCGAATGAGCGCGAGCAACTCGGTGTAGCCCGCGCGACTTCGCTCAAGCGTTGCGATCAATTGCTCAGCCTGCGGGCGCGGCGCACTCATCGTCCACCACCAATTCGAGCAGCGATGCTGCGTTCAAACTGATCAGCCACTCGTTCAACGAGCGCGAAGTTCGAGCCTTCCACTACTTTGTCGGCAAGCGCCGCATCGAGCAACGGACGGAAACGCTTCTCGCCGACACCTGGCTTGAACGCGTCGCTTGCGAGCGAACCTTCGTGCAACTGCGCAAAGATCGGCTTCACGAACGCTTCGACGACCAGCGTCTTGGCCGCTTCATAGGCCAGTTCGCGCGGCGAACCGTTGCGTGCAGCGCGTGCAAGACGCGCATCGCTCGACATCACCGCGGCGCTACTTGCGCTGGTCACCGCGCGACCGGCGGATGCTGATGCAGGCAACGAACTCAATGGATTTCCGCCTTCAACGCGTTCTGTTTCTTGAGACTGTGAATGATCGCGACTTGCGTTTCAAACGGCACATCGAGTTCGTTCAGCGCGTCAAGCAGCGTGCGCAACTTCATACTTTGCCGCTGGGTTTCGCCTGTTGCGATAGCGGCCCACGCCACGGTGTCCGCGATTGGTTGATCGGGTGTTGGCAGCAATTCAGGCGTAATCGTGGTGATGCGAAGATTCGCCGCCGTCACCGCAGCGGGACGGAATTCCACGCGCTCATCAACCGTAATCACCTTGTTTGCTCGATCAATCATGATGCGCGCGGGTGTTCGAATGATGTCGCCTGGCACGGAGAATGTCATCAATCGTGCGACAAACGCATACGCGTCGTTGAGCGCATCCGCAGGAATGCGCACGCGAATCGTGCTTTGATCTTCGACCTTCGCAACATCGCTATACCCCGAGAGCGAGAGCTCATCGTTGATGAGATCAGCAAAGCTCGCAGCGGTCGGCAAACCCGCGTAGGCAGGATGCAAGATGAGCGCGACGGTGTCGCCTTCAAATGGCGTGAGCAGAATGTCGCGCACCATGCGCGCGCCGCCGCGAATCGTGGCTTTCGTAGGCGTTTCTGGATCGACTTCGAGTTCACCATCCGCAATCGCGTAAGGAATCCACTCCGAAGGATCGGTTGGCATCACAGGACTCTTCAAGAAACTCGTGAGGAGTTGACCACCAGCGAGACTGCTCGCCGTGCCGAGAATGCCGATGGTCACATCGAAGCGATCATCGCTGCGCGCACCCGTTGACGGGATTTCCACCGTCACGAGCACCAGTGCCACCGAACGCATCTTGGTGAGCCCGCGGGGTTCGGAACGGATGTTTCCAAGATTGGCCAGCAACTGCGCATAGGGCTGCGCGGTGATCATCGAGTCTTTCATGTTGTCGCCAGTCTTGTCGAGACCGTAGACGAGGCCGAGGCCCGTGAGGCGATTGCCTTCGTAGCCCTTGAGGCGCACATATTCCTGAAGGTCGCCCGCGGAGACGGCATTGGTTGGCATCAAGGCCGCGATTACGACGACGTTGATCACAAGGACGATCCCGCGAATCCGCGCAGGAATTGCCCGTTGAAGCCACGCGAGTTTCGCGCATGGCGTTTGTTGCCGAGGTGACGACGCAGTGAAACCTGCGGAAAACAAGGCAATTGCTGTGTAGAGGGCGCCTGTCATGGGGTAGTGGACCTCCTGTCCGAACGGCGTGAAGCAAGTGGCGTTCCAGCGATGAGCCGCACGTTCAGCCGCATGCCAAGTTCGCGTGAGCCCGTGGGCAATCCGCCGATAGAGACGCCGATGCACCCTTGGATTCGAACTGTTGGAATCGCTCTCGCAGCGTTCTTGGTGACTGCCGCGCTCCTCACCAGACTTACGGGGTCGGACGAAATGAACTCGTTCGTGCCGTTCCTCCATGTCGCGCTGTGGGAAGGGATCTATGCCTTGGTGTGGTGGCTTGCGGCGTCGGGCTTCGGACTTGGGCTCATGCGCCTTGCCGTCGGACCGAGCGTGCGCATGATCAATGATGCGGCGCGCGCGGGTGCGCTGAGTAGCGATGTGCGCAGCGACGAATCAACGACTCTCGACGAACTCGCCGTCGCCTTCACTCTGGGCGCGGCGTTCTTGCTTGCGCTTGATTCTGCGCTGGGCTCGCTTGGACTGCTGCTCGCACTGCAAGGCGGCGTTGCCTGGGGCGTGCTCCTGATTGGATTGATCATCGGCGTGCGGATTCTGCGTCTTTGTCCACTTGAGCGTGACGCAGACGCGGTGACTCCACACATGCTGCTGACGGTTGCGATCGGCGCGCTCACCGCATTGCTTGCGGTTGCCGCGAGTAGTGCGCCAGGATGGTTGTGGTCGAGCGAATTTGGCGGGTTTGATGCACTGAGTTACCACTTGATGCTTCCGCGCACTTGGCTGACGACGCAGGGCGCGATTGGTCCAGTTGATGGCAATGTGTACTCCGCGCTTCCTTCGTTTGTTGAAGCGGCGTTCGCGCATCTGATGGTGCTTCGTCACGACACACTTGCGGCGGCGTATGCGTGCCAATGGTGGGCAGCACTCTGCACGGTGATCACCGCGTTTGTCGTTGCACGACTTGCGCGCAACACGCTTGGTGCCGCTGCTGGCGCGACAACGGCGCTGCTCTTTCTCGGCGTGCCGTGGATCATCGTGATTGGCTCGCTGGCCTACAACGACATCGCGCCGTGCTTGTTCCTTGCGGGCGGTTGGCTCATCATCATTCGCAGCAGTTGCGCGCAACGCCCTCTCGACGCGCGCGCCGCGGCGGCTCTTGCGCTTGTCGCAGCTGCGGCAGTTGGCGCAAAGCCCACCGCGTTCTTCTTCACCGCGCTTCCCTTGCTCGCGATTGTCCTCATGCATAACAAAGTGCGCGTGCTTCGCTTCGCGCCATTGGTGGTCGCGCTCGCGCTCGTCGTGCTTTCGCCGTGGCTTGTGCGCAACACATTGCACTACGGAAACCCTCTGTTTCCCTTTGCAACAACGATGTTTGGAAGCGGTCCATGGAACGAAACGCAAGTCGCGATTTTCTCTGCTGCTCACAGCGCGCAGGGTTCATTGATGCAACGACTCCCACTCTTCGTCGAGCAATTTCTTGCTCACGGCTTCGGCAGCGCGCCGACGCCCCGCGAACCGTGGTTTCCACAATGGAGCGTGTTACCTGCGCTCGGCATACTCGGTCTCGGACTTGCATCGCGACGCAACACATCGATGCGCACAAGCGCGGTCGTACTCGCAATCATCTGCGTCAGTTGGATGCTCTTCACGCACGGCAAAAGTAGATTCCTCGCGCCCGCTGCGGTGCCGCTCGCGCTTGGCACGGCGAGTCTGTTGCGGTCCTTCGGCACACCATGGCTCGAGCGACACACGCTCATCGCCACGCTCCTCATCTGCGCGTTTCCATTTGTCGTCTTCATGCGTGAACCAGACAAAGGCGAACCGACACGCGCGCCCGCTGCCGCAATCGACGCCATCGCGCAACTCACTGGCGAACCACTCGCGCGCGCGATCGAAAGCGCGAGCGGCGATGAACGAAACGCACTCATGTCGCTCGCGACCACGCCGCTTGCCGTGAACTTCATGCTGCCTCCCAACGCGAAAGTCATCGGCATCGGCTACACGACGCCGTTCTACATTCTGCGCGCGATCACCACGACGACGGTGTGGGACCGAGG
The DNA here is from genome assembly GCA_003671065.1 of Planctomycetota bacterium. Classification (GTDB taxonomy): domain Bacteria; phylum Planctomycetota; class Phycisphaerae; order Phycisphaerales; family SM1A02; genus QWPT01. The sequence goes on from QWPU01000056.1 coordinate 10,510, forward strand.
TGATTTCGACCGCATCGCCGAATCATCCCCTGGCACGCCCGCCACCTGGGGCAGAGATCTCGCCGCCCTCGGCTACACGCACGCAATCATCAATCCCACAATGCTTGACAATTGGACGCGCAACCAGTGGCTCAACCCCGCGCTCGCAACAGGTGGCTGGCAGAACGCATTCGCAGAATCGAATCGACCTCTGCTACGCACAGGCAGCGGCGAAGTCATCTTCGAGTTGAAGCCGCGCACGGAAGCTGACGCGAGGTGACGAGCGGTCACTTCGGAACTTTCGGCCCCGCGACTTCCGGTGTCGTGGGCGCGAGCGCTGGGAGCGGCGCGGTTGGCTCTGTTACGACTGGGGCGCTGCGCGAGAATTCAGCGCGTACATCGTCGGCGCCGAGCGCGCGGGATTTTGCGAGTTCGACTTCGTGTTGATCGCGTAAGAGAAAATAGGCGAATCCGAAGAGCAGCATGAAAGCAACGGCGAATGCGCTGCTGAGGATGAGCACGCGATTGACGCGTTCAAGATGGCGCACGCGTTCGGCAAGCGAGCGATCAAACGCACTGAGCGCGCTGCGGGCGTGCGGTGGTGCGGCGTGATCGAAATCGGCGAGAGGACGCGCGATAGGCACGACGACGGTCACTGCTCGCGTGACGGCGACGATTGCTTGCGGCGGGGTTTGCGGCGAGGTTTGCGGCGGGGCTTGCGGCGGAAGTGCCGCGAGGATCAGCAATCCTGAATCAAGCACGAACGCGCTGAGATCGGCCTTCGCGTCCTTGGGCGCATCAAGCGGTTCGATGGGCGTGAGGCCGAAGAAGTTTCGATCGGCACCAACTTGAGTCGTCGCGCCGCAAGTGCCGCAGTGCGTTTGTGCATTGATCGGAAGATCTAGAGCAACATCATCATCAGCCGACGCGTCCTGCGAACCGCTCAACACGGGTGATTGACAGGCGTGGCAGCGACCAAAGAGATGCGCAAGACCAGGAGCTCGTCGTGCGAGTGTCCAGAATTGACGCGTCGATGGTCCGCGCACGATGGCTTCGCGACCGACATCTCCTGCGCGAATCGCGGCGACAAGCGCTTCGTAGGAAAAGCCTACGAAATGCGGGCGTTTCACATCGCGGATGTACCACGCGCCCATGTCGTTTTGCGTTGCGTGCAAACTCCAGCGATCGAAGAGGCCGCCGCAAGAACGGCATTGTCCAGATGGAACTTGACGATCGCCGCAGTATGGGCAGAGGATGGCGCGCGAATCGGTCATGGTGGCGAAGGTGTCGTGTGGATCACGGACAAGATACGCCATCAAGCACCCGCGGATACCTTGCTCGTATGAAATTGTTCCGCGCTTGCTTCGCATCACTCATCGTTGCTGCAACGCTTGGCGCGTGTTCCACAGTGCCGTCAAGTGAGTCAGCGCGTTCGCCGTCGGTCGACACGATCCCCGCGATATCCGCCGATACTTCACCATTGGTCGCACTCGTCGATGGAGATGCCTTGGACTTCGCGCGATTGCGCGCAAGCCTCATTGAAATCGCTGGTGAGAACGCACTCAAAGATGCGGTGCTCGATATGCGGCTTACTACACGACTTGCGCGTGAGCAGCTCACGATTTCGGCTGACGCTGTTGCGCGCGAACGCGCTTTGCTGCTTGAAACGCTGTCGACGGATGAGTCACGCGCGATTGAATTGCTTGGCGCGATTCGTCTGCGTCAAGGGCTCGGTGACACGCGCTTCGAAGCGCTGCTGCGGCGCAATGCTGGGTTGCGCGCGCTCGTGGCTCGCGCGATCGTCATTGATGAATCAGGACTCGCGAACGCTTTCGATGTGGCGCACGGACCGCGACGAACCGCGCGTGTTGCGGTGTTGTCAAGGCTTGGTGACGCTGAGCGTTTCAGCGCGGATGTTGCAGCAGGACGCGCGTTCATGGAGCTCGCCGTCGAACGCTCGCTGGATGAAGGCGCGGCACGCGGTGGGCTTCTTGCGCCGCTGGCACGCCGCGATCCGAGTTATCCCGAAGCTCTGCGCGCTGCGATCTTCGCAACAGCGATTGGTGCAGTGTCACCGCCAATTCTTGACGAAGCGCGCTTTTATGTCGTGACTGTGATCAGCGAACAACCTGCTGATGGCGTGACTCGTGAGGCATCGCACGAAGCGTGTGAAAAGGCGCTTCGACTCAGTCGCGAACGCTTGCTTATGGATGCGCTCGCGCGTGAACTTGCGAGTCTTGAAGGCGTGACGGTATTTGATCGTGCATTTGATCGCGCATTCGATCGCGCGACTCCGCGCTAACGCGTCATGTCTTGA
>QWPU01000057.1 GCA_003671065.1 Planctomycetota bacterium
CACGCGGCGCAGTGAGATTTGCGCGCTCAGTGTTGGCGGGCGCACTTCGGTTGCGGTGCGTCAGCCGGCGCATCCTGTGGCGATTGCTTTGATTGAAGCGTTTGGAAGTCCGCTGTCGGCGCCGAGTGCGAATCGCTCGGGACGCGTGAGTCCGACGACGGCTGCGCATGTTGCCGAAGAATTTGCGGATGTTGAGGATCTGCTCATTCTTGATGGTGGTCCGTGCGAAGTTGGTATTGAGTCGACGGTGCTCGATATGTCGCGCGCGCGGCCGATGATCTTGCGTCCTGGCGCGATTAGTGGGAAGGATCTTGAGCCGCTGATTGGGCCTGTGGTGGTGCCTGAAATTGGTCGGCAGGCGGCGAGTCCTGGTACGAGCGCGTCGCACTATGCGCCGATGACGCCGACGGAACTTGTGACGAGCGCGGAGCTCACTGCGCGCTTGGCGAGCGAAACTTCACGCGTGGCAGTCGTCGCGTTTGCAGGCACGCATGTAGGTGAAACGCACGAACTGTTTGGCATGCCGCGTCACGCGGCGGCCTACGCGCAGATGCTCTATGCAACGCTTCGGCGCGCGGATGCGTCGCAGGCGTCGCTGATGCTCATCGTTGCGCCTGATGAACGCGGCGGACTGTGGGACGCGGCGCTTGATCGTGTCAAGCGCGCGAGTGCTCGACGCGCGACGCGTTGAATGAGTCGCATTCGATTCAATAGTTTCGAATTACTCGTACTGCTCGCTCGGCGCAACGCTGAACTCGATGCGATGCGCTTCAAGCCCAGTGCCCATCGCTCGCTGCAATTCCGCAAGCGCCGATTGATAGTTCACGAGCGATGCAAAGTACTGATCTTCCGCTTGCGCAAGGCCGTTTTGCAGTTGGAACTTGAGTTGCAAGAACTCAGGCGTGAGCGCCGCGAGCGTCTTCTCATCGACAAGCAGCGCGCGAAGATTCTCGGCTTGCGCGAGTCGATATGTGCGATTTTGACCGACGAGTTCACGAAACGCAACGCAATCAACCATCGCGTTTTTCACCGACAACACTGAACCCTGCACCGCTTTGTCGTAGGCAACTACTGTCTGCGATCGTCGCAAGCGCGCTTCGAGATACATCGCTTCCGCCGCACGATTTCCAATCGCTTGACTGAACTGCACACTCGCGGCGTACCCCACAAAGTCGCCCGTCGTCACATCACTCACGCTGCTGTCCCCATCGTCATTGAGACCGAACCACGACACATTCGTCGCAAGATCGAGTTGCGGCAAGCGACCGTTGTCCGCAACCGTCACGCCAATCGAAGCGTTCTCGATCGCAATGAGCGTCTGCTGAATGCTCGGCGCTTTCGCAATCGCAGTTTCAATCGAGTGACGCAGATCCGCGGTAAACGGCGCATCGCTCGGCGCATCGGCTGGCACCACTTCCACTTCGCCGCCCACAGGAAGATCAGGCGAATTGATGATGAGTTTCAGCGTGTTGCCCGCTTCGCTCAAGCGGCGACGCGCTTCAATCACCAGCGCTTTGCGACTCTCCACCGTCGCGACTGCGTTGGCGTATTGCGCGAGCGTCGTGTCAAACTGGCGACGCTTGGCGAGTACATCGCGCACTTCAATGCCGACCGCAACCAGCCACTCCGCGCTGACCAGTCGCGCGCGCGCCGACACCAGCGCCCAGTATGCCTTCTCGGTATTCGCGACCACATCGAGGAGCCGCCCGCGCACGCTTTGCAGCGCGATCTGATCGTCGTTCTGCGCCAAGTGCACTTGCGAGAGCGACACATCAGTTCCAAATCCGCGCAAGAGCGGCTGCGTCAAACCAAGCGTCAGCGCGCTCGACCACGCGGGATCGGGCGTGTAGAGCGTGGAATTCACATTGTTCACGCGCGAGGAATTCGCGGTCAAGCTCAGCGCGCCGCCCGTCTCGAGCGCCTTGCCGACGCTCGCGCCAAAGAGCCAGTTGCGTTGGTTCGTGACATTGGGAATGACTGCCGTGTCGGAGCCTGGGAAGAGAATGCCGATCGTCGGCTGGTCGACGCGTTGAAAGCCCGTGCTTGCGCCTACGACCCAGTCAAACGCCGCTTCCGCGCGAATGATGTCAGCCTCGGTAATCGACTTCTCGAGCTGCGCAGTCTGCACATCGAGATTGCTGCGAACCGCGGTTTCGACAGCGCTTTGCAGCGCGAGGACGACGCGCGTCGGCGTTTCAGCAGTGAGTGGCACGATGCCTGAAACGGTGGTGCCGAGCGACGCGCCTTGCGGACCGATTGCGTCGAGTTCCGCGCGACGAGGTGCGAGCACGCGGGCGACTTCCCCATCGCCGTCATAGGTTGGCGCGGCGGCGGTGGCGGAGACTTGCGCGAGTTCCCGATCAGGATATGTCTGCAGCGTTCGCTCAAGCCGAGCCTGGAGCTCGACTTCGTCGCTCGATGCCAGCGGAGATTTGCAGCCGCTGATCGCGCTCACAACCACTGTTGTCAGAGCGAAAGAATTGAGTGCGCGGAGAGACGGAAGCGAAGGCAGATTCATAGACATCACCTTCGATGGTAGCGAAGGCTTCATCGCAAAAACTCCCTCCGGCCGCGCCGTCGAAAAGTCGGAAGTACTTTTGACACACACGCCGATGAAATCGTTAGGATTCGCGACATGAATTCTTGCATGACTCTTGCGCCGCGCGCGCTTTCAACTGCTGTCCTTTTCAGTGGCCTCTGCGTGAGCGTTGCTGCCTTCACGGTCGCAACAATCAGCATGGAACACGCTGCGTTCGCGCAGACTTCGCCCACGCCTACCGCGGCGAGCGCGAACGCGAAGACTCCATACGAAGCGACGCTCGCGAAGGACAGCGCCGTCCGTTGCGCGTCGAACTTGGAGACTGGATATGTCTTTGGTCAACTCACCAAAGGCTCGGCTGTTCGTGTGATTCAAGAAGTCTCAGGTTGGGCGCGTATCGCGACCACTGGTTCCGCGTTTGATGGTTGGGCGGGCTTTGTGAAGAGCGCGCCTGGCATCACGCTCAGCGCTGATGGCAAGACCATCAAGATCACATCGCGTGCAGAAATCACCGCGGTGAACAGCGAGCGCAACTTCGATCCTGATGCGAGCTATCGCGCGATTGGATTTCTTGTCAATGGCGATGAAGCGACTGTGACTGAACAGCTCACTGGTGATGGCGGCGCGATTTATTACGCCGTCGCGCTCAGTGCGAAAACTTCTGGTTGGATTCAATCGGATGCGTTGACACCAACGACAACGACGACAACAACGCCAACAACGCCAACACCAACAACGACGATTCCTGGAACGACAACGACCGACGCAGCCGTGGTGACTCCAGGCACGCGCGTAACCACCGACATCGACACTGAAACTGGTCAAGAAATTACCACGACAATTCCTGCAACAACTGATACGGCAACCGACAGCACCAAACCAGCGACCACGAAGCCTGTCACGCGCGCCGCCGTCGTCGAACAAATCAAGCGCGTGCGCGTCGCTGATCTCAACGCTTCGTACAAAGCACTGCGCGCGCAACCAACGGAAACCGCTGAATTCGAAGCACTTCGCGAGCGTTGCCTTGCGATCGCGGAAGATCCAAAGTCGTTCAAGGGTGAGATCGACGGCGCGAAATTCCTTGCGCAGAAGGTCTTGATCGACATCACGATTCAGAATGATCTGCGTCAAATCCAAGCGCAGCGCCGCAAACTCGACAGCAACTTCAAAGGCGTCGCCGATCTCGAACTCGCAACACTTGCGCGTATGCCTTACGACAATGTGGGCCGCCTCAACGCATCGAAGTTCTACACGGGCGAGCGCATGCCGCTCCTCTATGTGTTGCAAGATCAAGGCACGGGCTACACGATCGCTTACATCGTGCCTGGCGAAACGACTGAGTACTCATCGATGCTCGGCCTCTTGGTCGGCGTGAAGGGCCCAGTGCGTTATGACGAGAGTCTGCGTTTGAATGTGATCGCGCCGATTTCGATTGTGCCGATCACGCCAAAGACGACTGGTACGACCACGCCTGAAGCGAGCACCGTGACCGCGACTGGGACTGAGAACATGACTCCGACCGAAAAATGATCACGCATTGCTCGAAGCGATTGGCGTTCTACAGATTTTTCGCTAGACTGACCGACTCGGGGCGTTAGCTCAATTGGGAGAGCGATGCCTTTGCAAGGCATAGGTCGCCGGTTCGATCCCGGCACGCTCCATTTCAAACCGTCTGTTCGTGTGAACCACGAACAGACGGCGAGATGCGACGAAGACCCGTCCCCGACCCTCTTACTCATGTCTCTCTGGCTTCATGTTCTCGATGTGCCCGCAGCGGGGTTGTCTGTTGAGATCGATCGCGATGAAGCGCGCCATGCATTTGGTGCGCGACGACTTGGTGTCGGCGATCTCGTGACACTCTTCGATGGGCGCGGAACACTCGCGTCAGCACGACTTGGTGAACAGCGTTCCCGCGGCGGCGAGGTGGTGGTAGAAGTCATCGAACGCAGCGAAGCGAAGCCGATCACGCCTGAAATCACGATTGCGTTTGCAGTGCCGAAAGGCGATCGACTCTCCACGCTGCTCGACGGCGCAACGCAAGCGGGAGTCTCGCGCCTCGTCGCAATCGGATGCAGTCGCAGCGTGGTCGATGCAGACAAACTCGAACGCAGCGAGCGTTGCACGCGAATTCTCTTCGAAGCAACGAAGGTGTCGAAGCGCGCATGGACACCAGAGCTTGCTGCGGGCGGACGACTGGCGCGTGTCGCGCAAGCCGAAGTTGCGCGCAGAAGTGCAATCGCAATCGCGCACACTACGAATGGAGTCGCGTTACGAACATGGAGCGACTCGCTCGCCCCAACGCAACGCCGCACCGTCTTCATCGGCCCCGAAGGCGGCTTCGACGACGCAGAACTCGAAGCAATGCGCGTGCTCGGCGCGACAACCGTGTCACTCGGCCCATGCGTGATGCGCGTGGAAATGGCCGCGATCGCTGCGACCGTGCTGCTGCGCGGGTGACGCGTGAAGTTGCTCGAGGCTCGGGAGCCTCGCTGTGTCGTCAACAGCGCTTGAGCGCACGCTCGACAACGATGTGCGGCCTGAGGCTGCGATATCGAAACGAATGTCCACGAATGCTGTGCGAGTCTAGATCTCGAGAGCACCGTTGACAGGCCGCGTCAATTCGCTGAGTGCTGCACAACATCGCGCGCACTTCGCATCGCCGCATGGCTCCATGTGCGCGGTGGCGGTGCCTTCGCCGACGGTGGCGAGAACTTCGTGCTCGATGAGTGAGGCGATGTCATGGCTAGCCGCGACGCTCATTGACTTTGGTACTCGCAGGTGCATGTCGATGAAATGCATGCGGCCTTGATGGCGATGACGGACTGATGCGAATGAGCAGATCGAGGCCGTTTGCGCGCCTTTGTGGCGCTCGAGCACCGTGACGATCTTGCGGTGATCTTCGGCGTCTTGTTCACCGAGGATCGAAGAGAGCCCTGAGATCGCGAGTCGCGTGCCCACCACGATCAGCAGCACGCCAACTGAAACCGCCACCGCAGTGTCGATCCAGGCGAGGCCTGTGAACCACACGGCGATGAGACCGCCGATGACTGCGAATGTCGTCCACAGATCACTCAGCAAATGCTTTCCGTCACCAATAAGCGCGGCAGATCCAATCGATCTTCCCACGCGAAGCAACGCATAGCCCGCAACGCCATTAAGCACCGCACTCGCCGCAACTAACACAAGCCCCAGATCAATCTGCTCAATCGGCGCGATCCCTCGCATCATGCTCTCAGCGCAATGCGTGAGGATCACTAACCCTGCCACCGCAACCAACACGCCTTCGAACAACGCGCTGACAAACTCGATGCCGCCGTGGCCGTAGGGATGCTGTTCATCAGGCGGTCGATCTGCATAACGCAACGCGAAGTACGCGCCGAGTGAAGCGACGATATTCACGACGCTCTCCAGCGCGTCACTAAACACCGCGTCGCTTCCTGTCAGCATCCAACCGCTGAATTTCAGCGCGAATCCCGTGATTCCAACCGCAATCGCCCACTTCGCGGCAGTGCGCGCGCGACGAGAAACGCTTGGATCAGGTGGACGAAACGCCATTGCTCGAGAAGCCTATCACGCCACGCTGCCGACTAACGCTGCGTGCTCGAGAATCTGCCAACCAGTTGGGCGAAAGAGCGGGAAGCGACCCATGGTTCCGACGAGCACACGCAAGTCATCGCCGTCAAGCGTCCAATCACGGCACTGGCGCATTGGTGCTTGCGCGATGCTTTGGCGACGAAACCAATCGAGCGTGAAAGCGCGCTCGCGCATCGGCCATGAGTTGAGTTGCTCGGCGATATCCGCGGCTTTGTTGGTGCAAATCGCGATCGCTTGTTCGTGATCGCTGTGCTCAGCAAGTGGCCGCGCGCTCTCGGTGCCCGCGCGCAATGCGATGTTCGCGCCAAACACTGACCACCATCCCCAACTCTCAAGCGTGTGTGGCGACAATGACACTTCGACATCGACTGCTTGCTCGAGTTGCGCAATGATTTCCGTCACCGCGTCATCAGCACTCAACTCCCCCGCTGCCACGCGCGCTTCAAGCAGACCGCCACGCGCGGTGTTCGCAAGACCAACATAATGCAGATCACCGAAATCTTCAGCGAGTTCGTCATACAACCGTTGCGCAGTCGAAAGATCAGCAATGGCGCACTCCGCGCGTCGATGCATGTCGTGAACGCCTTCGCACTGCGTGAGCAGTCGCCGCTCACTGTGGCCGCGGATCGCGTAACAAAACGCGCGACCAACTCGACGCACGCGCGATGCAGCATTCGTACCAGAGCTCATGCTCGCACTCGACGCACGCGCATTCGCATCCTCAATCAACCGCGAACTCAACGACTGCGATTCCTGCAGATTCCACAGCGTGTAGTACGCATTCGCAAGATTGACCGTGAGCATCATGCGAAGATCCTCACCGATGCGTTGCTCCGCAAGACCTTCGCGCACGCACGCCAACACGCGCGGATAGCGACCGAGTCCGTCGTACGCGCCCGCAAGACGATTCGCAGCAACCGCGCGTTCGCGTGCATTCGCAGCGTGACGACGCATCTCGCGCGCGGTGATTTCGAGCGCAGTAAACAGTCCACTGCGATGTTGCTCTTGCGCGAGCGAATCAAGCGCGCCGAATTCCGCGACGGGCACATTGGTCGCGTTGATCGCGGGCACTTCATCCCACACGCTCTCGGCGACTTCACCGACTTCCCACTCAAGCGCATGGGCAAGCCGCGCGAGCAAATCGAGTTTCGGGTTCCCACTCGCAGGCGTCGCGCGCGTGGCATCGCGACCAAGCGCGCCCTTCATTTGCCCTGATGTCCAATTGCGATAGACCTTCGCCAGCGAAATCATTCGATCGAGGCGAAGCTTCCTCACTTCTAACAGCGTCATGGTGCTTCCTTTCACGACGCGCAGTGCGTCGATTTGCAGAGTCAACCAGCAGTCGCAGGCAACGGCCTGCGCAGATGGGTCAACCTTCGCATGGGGCGGTGCGGGTGTAGGTCGCGGCAGCGGTCATGCACGATAATCGCGTGAGAGGACTCAAAATTGAGCAGAAATGCAGCGAGAAACAACGGAGATCGAGCGCGTGGAGGGTGGCGGGCGTGTAATCCACGAACTATCCACGGGTTACGCATCGAGTGAGTCGTGCAGTTGGGTGGGTGATGCGACGGGATTGCGCGGCGGGACGATCGCGCTCATGGGATGCCTGAAGTGCCCGACGCAATCGAAAAGAAAATCGTGTGGGAAAAATGTTATTCTCTTCGAATATGCGCTGGCTTGTGTTATGTTTGTCGCATGTGAAGAGACTGGGCGATTCGTTCGCGCGCCCACAAACAAGATCGGCCCCGTCGCATTTTGCGGCAAAGCACATTTAAGAAACTGAGGAGTTCAGATGGCATCGTCATTGACACCAACATTGACACCGACATCGGTATCGGCATTCGTTTCGACACGCAGTGCGTCCACGATCGCATCAACATGTCTCACGACATTGGCTGCGGGGATCACGCTGCTCGCGGCGCAAAGCGAGGCGAGCGCGGCGTTTGTGAACTACACGGTCGTGACGACCTGCATCACGAACAGTGGGCAGAACTTGGTGCGATATGAGGTGTTCGCGAACTTCAATGGGCCGACGGACACGGTTCTTAACGTGTTCAACTTCCAGGCCTCAGGTGGCTGGGCGGCGCATACGGATGCGGCGGCGGGGTTCTGGCACAAGGATCAGAGCGACTCGAACTCTGGTGTCCTCATGCAGGCATTCGGAACTTGGCGTCCAAGCCTGACCGGCAGCGCGACTCTGAATCGCCCGTTTGACTCGTTCCTCCTGATCGGTGGTACCCCATCGGCGGTGAACTCGACGGTCTCTGACCCATCGTGGGAGTCTGGCGGCATTAATCCAGACGGTTGGACTCGAGCCCAACTCCCTCCTCACTATTTCGGCGGCGCTAGCTTCAACGATCTCGGTTGGTTCAACTCATCGCCACCAAACCTTCAAGGCCGCGTTGGCGTTGCGCCAAACACCGCGACGCAAGTCAAACTCGGTCAGTTCATCCTCTCCCAAGGTGACACCGCGTTCCGCACCTACACCCTCCGTATCGCCGTGAACAACGCCACGGTCTCGTCACCAGTCTTCAGTGACGCCTCGTTCACCCTCAGCGGTCAAGGCGTCCTGTGGTACCGCGACCTCGACGGCGACGGCTTCGGCGCGGCATCCAGTGGCACCACGATCCAGTGCACGCAACCCGCGGGCTACGTCCTCAACAACACCGATTGCAACGACGCAAACATCGCGATCAACCCGAACACCATCTGGTACGCCGATCTCGACGGCGACGGCTTCGGCGCTTCTGCCAACGGCACGCTCACTCAGTGCGCGCAACCCGCGGGCTATGTCCTCAACAACACCGACAACTGTCCATCTGTCGCGAACCCGACTCAACTCGACTGCAATGCCAACGGCCTCGGCGATGCGTGCGAGATCGCCAGCGGCGCGTTTGCCGACTGCGATGGCGATGGCACTCTCGACATCTGCGAAGGCGCGGTCATCGTCGCGGCGTCCTCCCCTCTTCTCGCACCATTCGGCAACGGCTTTCCCGCGACCTACACCTTCACGAATCTTCCGAAGGCGTATCGCGGCACTCCGACCTTCACCATCGAAGCGACCTCTGATCTCAACTCATCGAACGAGTTCATCGGCATCTCCTTCGACGGCGGCGGGCAAGAGTTCTTCTTCGTTGCAACTGGCAGCGATTGCCCTGCAACACCAGACATTGCCACGCGCACATTCACGGTGCCTGCGCTCAACGCGCTCATCGGCGACGGTGCGCTCGCCATCACCCTCATCGCGTCAGGCACGGTTGACGCGGCGCAATGCGCGGGCGGCGGTGTTCGCGTGTGGCTCAACTACGACGGACTTCCTGCGTCAAGCGATTGCAACAACAACGGCACGCTCGACTCATGCGAAATCGGCACAGGCGCGGCGCTCGATTGCAACGGCAACGGCATTCCTGATTCATGCGACATCAGCAGTGGATTCGCGCTCGACTGCAACAGCAACAGCAAGCCTGACACCTGCGACATCGCGACTGGTCCTTCCACCGACCTCAACAGCAACGGCGTTCCTGACGAATGCTCGACTGAGTTCGTCGTCGGCGGCTCTGGTTACTCCAGCATCACCACTGCCATCAACGCCGCACCAAACGGCGCGACGATTCATGTCGCGGCGGGCACATACAACTCGTCGACGATCGTGACCTCGAAGCAGATCCACCTCCGTTCGATCAGCGGTCCTGCGACCACGATTCTGTCGGGCACTGGGCTTACGACATCCATCCTTGCATTCGACACAGCAGCAACCATCGGCAGCACCGTGCACGGCTTCACACTGCGCAACGGAACTGTTGGTCACAACTTCGGCGGCTACTTTGTCGGCGGCGCGATTGCGTGCATGAACTCATCCGTTTGGGTTGACAACTGCATCTTTGAGAACAATCACGCTGATCACGGCGGTGCGATCTACGCCTTCGGTAGCGCAAGTCAAATCACGAACTCGATCTTTACAAACAACTCCTCGGGCAACGCTGGCGCGATTCAACTCGGCGCGGGTGGCGGCTGGTTGGTCGCCGACTGCACTTTCACCAACAACTCCGCGCTCGTCGGCGGCGCGATGCATGTGTGGAGCACCAGCGGCACGATCAGAGACTGCGAGTTCACCAATAACACCGCCAGCGAACTCGGCGGCGTGCTGAGCTTCTTCTCTCCCGATTCCGGCAGCGTCCTCCTCGACGGTTGCACGCTTGAAGCGAACTCCGCAGACATAGAAGGCGGCGGTATCTATGTGTGGCCGTACACCAAGGGCGTCATCGGTGATCTTGAGATCATTAACTCGCGTCTCTGCCGCAATTCGCCTGAGAACGTCGTTGGTCCAGTCACCGATCTCGGTGGGAACACATTCAGTGGCGACTGCAACGAGAATGGAATCTGCGACGCCGACGAAATCGCATCGGGCGCGCAAGTTGATTGCAACGGCAACGGCATGCTTGACTCGTGCGAACTCAACGGCTCTGTCATCGGTTGGGGCGAGGACTCATATGGTCAGGCGACGCCGGCCACGCAACTCGGCAGCGTGCTGCAAGTCGCAGCGGGTTGCAGCCACGCGATGGCGCTCAAATCGGATGGAACGATCAGTGCGTGGGGCTTCAATACTTTCGGGCAAATCGATGTGCCTGCGGGGCTGACTGGCGTCGCGCAAATCTCTGCTGGTTGCGATCACAACGCCGCGCTCCGAAGCAACGGCACTGTCGCTGCGTGGGGTTACAACCAGTTCGGTCAATGCGATGTGCCTGCTGCGGTCACCGGCGTCACGCAAGTCAGCGCTGGTGGCAATCACACTGCCGCACGCAAGAGTGACGGCACGATCGCGGTGTGGGGACGCGATGTCTCAGGCGAATCGACGATTCCTGGAGGCATCGGTGCTGCCGCTGAAGTCATTCTCGGTGGCGCGCATTCGATCGCGCGTCGCGCCAACGGCACCATCGTTTGTTGGGGACTCAACAACTTTGGTCAGTGCACAGTGCCCGCCAATGTCGGCACGCTTTCAAGCGTGGTCGCTGGTTGCTATCACACTGCGGGACTTCGCACCGACGGCACCGTCGTCTGCTGGGGCTCGAACATCTTCAATCAATGCGCAGTGCCTGCGGGGCTCAGCGGCGTTGTGAAACTTGCGGCTGGCATCGGTCAACACACCGTCGCGCTCAAGGCCGATGGTTCGTTGAAAGCCTGGGGTTGGAATGGTTTCGGTCAGACGAATGTTCCTATGAACCTCGCGCCGATTTCGCTCATCTCTGCTGGCGGCACACACACGATCGTTGGCACGCGCGGCGCGGCGGACTGCAACACCAACGGCATCATCGACTCATGCGACATCGCCGCTGGCGGCTTTGCCGATTGCGATGGCGACGGAGTTCTTGATGTGTGCGAGATCAGTGCGATGCCTTCGCTTGATTGCAACGGCAACGGCGTGCTGAACAGTTGTGAAATCGCTGCGGGTGCCGCGGATTGCAACAGCAACGGGCGACCTGATACATGCGATCTCGCGGCCGCGACTTCGAGCGATCTCAACAGCAACGGTGTGCCTGATGAATGCAGCGGAGAGTTTGTGGTTGGCGGCACTGGCTTCGCGGACATTCAAGCGGCGATCAATGCGGCTCCAAACGGCACAACGGTGCTCGTAGGTGCCGGCACCTACAACTTCTCGACCCTCATCATGGGCAAATCAGTCACGCTGCGCTCACTCAGCGGCGCGGCAAACACAACGCTCTCTGGCGTGAATCTCATCACATCAATCATCACCGTCAGCGGAGCAGCCGCAAACAACACTGTGATCGACGGCTTCACCTTCCGTGATGGCACCTCGGGTTCATTCACCACAGGCACGCAACTTGCGGGCGCGCTCTTCCTGCATAACTGCGTCGCGACCGTGCAGAACTGCCGCTTCTACGACAACTCCGCGAACTACGGCGGCGCCATCTACGGCGCCAACTTCAGCGGCGTGATTGAGAATTGCCAATTTGATGGAAACAGCGCGCTTGTCGACGGAGGCGCCGTGGAAATTGGCTTCGGCGGCAATTGGATCTTCCGCAACAATGAACTCACCAACAACCACACTGGTTGGCACGGCGGCGCGATGTATGTCGTGATGGCAGGCACGGGGCTTGGTGGCTTGATCGAGAACTGTGTCTTCCGCGACAACTCCAGCGATCTCATCGGAAGCGCGCTCGCCTATTGGGCGCAGAGCGGACCGAACCTGCGTGTGATCGGTTGCACTGTCGAGCGCAATGTGTCGACGGAAAGCGCAGCCTTTGCACGCATCTTGGACTCGGGCGCGTTTATGTTTGAGATGCAGAACACGCGCTTCTGCCTCAACTCGCCAGCGAATGTCTTCGGACCGATTGTGAATCTCGGCGGCAACACGCTCAGCCAAGATTGCAATGCGAACGGACTCTGCGACTCCGATGAAATCGCGTCAGGCAGCGCGCTTGATTGCAACGCCAACGGATTCCCAGACAGCTGTGACATCGCAG
>QWPU01000058.1 GCA_003671065.1 Planctomycetota bacterium
GATGATGGGTGGAATAGCGGGCAGGCCTAGGAGTTTTGCCGCCCTCCAACGCCGCTCACCAGCGATGATCTCAAACCCTGTAGCGGTAGGACGGACCAGAATCGGCTGCATGAGACCAGCCGAAGCGATTGAATCTGCAAGCGAACGGAGCGACTTCTCGTCGAAATCGGTCCGAGGTTGCCGGCGATTTGGGACGATGCGTTCCACGGGGAGCTCATGAACGACGCGCTCGTTCTGTTGGCTTGCCTCTGGAATTGCCGGCGCTTGAACTGCTGGAGCCCGCTCTTGATTGCCGCTCACCGTCTCCTGCATCGTTTGAATTCGACCAGTGACTGGAGGCATCGGAGCGCTCACCCGAGGCTTCTCCGAAGCTTGAGGAGTCGGGATGTTGATGTGCACTGGCGCACCGAGAAGGGCGCTCAAGCCCCGACCGAGCTTTCGAACGGGATTTTTGCCTTGTTGTTCAGCTTGATTCATGCCGTATCTCCTTCGATCAGTGCTTCTTGCTGCCAACGCTCGCAGCGTCGGCGTTGTGTTCCACGGGGAACACCCATTTATCCCTCAGCGCTTTCAAGTTGTCAACGGCCTGCGCCAAGAAGGACCAAGAAGAACTGAGAAATCAACTCGTTATCCAATGTTCCACGGGGAACTAGTTTATCGGACGCATAGCATCCGCCAACTTATGAACGAGGCTCTCTCACTAGTTTCAAAACCCACGCGCCCATTGCTGCTCATCCTCGCAACGCTCGCCATCATCGCGCACATCAATGCGCTCAGTTGCGGCTGGATCTGGGATGACGACAGCTACATCACCGCTAATCAGCTTATCCAATCTCCAGACTCATTGTTGACTATTTGGAAGCCTGGCGCATTCCTGCAGTACTACCCACTGGTGCTCAGCGGCTTCTGGGTTGAACACGCAGCGTTTGGTCTGCAACCGTTCTCGTTTCATCTCATCAATGTGCTGCTGCATGCTGCAAGCGCAGTGATGTTGTTTCGTCTCTTGCGCGCGATTGCGATTCCGCATGCGTTTTGGATTGCCGCGTTGTTCGCGGTGCACCCAATGACTGTTGAGAGTGTCGCGTGGGCAACCGAACGAAAGAATGTGCAGTCAATGTTCTTCGCGCTTGCCAGCGCGTTGTTGTTCATGCGTTCGCTCGACGCATCTTCGCATCGGCGCCTTGGCTTCTGGCTCGCGTCGTTCATGTTGTTTGCGTGCGCACTCTTGTCGAAGTCGACGGCAATTTTTATTCCGCCGTGCTTGATCATGCTCGCACTATGGACTCGCCGCGACCTGAATCGCTGGTACTGGTTGCGAGTCATTCCCTTCTTTGCGCTCGGTATCGCTTCTGGTCTCTTCACTGCCTACATCGAGAAGACGCAAGTCGGCGCCGTTGGAGGCGACTTCGCATTCACTGTTGCCGAACGATTGCAACTCGCCAGCAGGAACTTTCTCTTCTATGGCATGACGTTCTTCGTGCCGCTCGAGCAAGTGTTCATCTACCCACGATGGAACATCGATACGAGCAACTGGATTCTCTGGACCGCCGCGATTGTTGACGTCCTGATCATCACGCGCGCGTTCTTCGCATGGCGCCGCACTCGCGCGCCGTTGCTGCTTGTCTTGTGGATCGGTGCTGGCGTGTTCCCTGCGCTCGGCTTCATTGATGTGTGGCCGTTCCGATTCAGTTTCGTCGCCGACCACTTTGCATACGCCGCAATTCCTGCACTGGCAACCGTGTTTGTCGCGTGTTGCGCGATCGTGCTCGCGTACATGAAGCGAAGTGAGCGGGCACTCGATGTCACCATGGCACTCGTCATCACCATCTGTATCGCGCTCTCATGGCGCGCGACTGCGAAGTACGCGAACGAAGAAACACTTTGGCGTGACACGGCCGCCGCGAATCCAACCGCGTGGATTGCGCACAACAATCTCGCAACTATTCTGTTGGGCCAAGCGGGGGAGGCGATCACGAATGGCGACACCGCGCCTGTCGAGCGTCTCGCACAAGACGCGCTTGATCACGCATCTATGGCGTATGAACTCTGTCCGAGTGAAATGACTGCAGCGGTGAACCGCGGTGAAGCTCTACGACTGCTCGGTCGCAACGAAGAGGCACTGCTCTCAGTTGAGGACGCGATCGCGCATGCGCCGCAACTTGCGCAGCCGCTCTGGCTGCGCGGGCGGTTGCTCGAACTTCTTGGTCGTGACGACGAAGCGCGCGCGGCACTTCTTGCGGCCGCCGAACATCCAACCGATCGTCGTGCTGAAGTTTTTGCGCGCCGCGATCTCATGCGGCTCGCACTCGCGCGCAACGATTACGCGGAAACCATCAATCAATGCAAGCGCATCATTGATCTCGATCGTTTCAACGCCGACATGATCGCGAATCTCGGCGCGCTCTATGCGGCCAGTGGAAACAAGCAGCAGGGGATGCGTGAGTTGTGGCGTGCGCTTTCGATCCGCCAGAACTTTTCCTCGAAGGCTGTGTTCACTGCGACTGCGTTGCGCTATGTCCAGGTCGCGCTCACGACAACGCTCGAACCTGGCGAACTTCGCAACGCACGCTTCCTTGCCGACGAACTGCAAAAGAACGCGAAGGGCGATGTGTCGCTTCGATATCTTCAATATGCGCTCTTACTTGCCAATGGTGACGAACGCGCGCGCGCTGAAATCGAAGCCATCGAGAAGGGCGCACGTGCCGCAGAAGCCACTGCGTTTGCCGATGAGATCGCACAATTCCTCGCCACACATCCGCCAGCAACTCCGTGACGCTGCTACATTCGCCGCCGCTTGGGTGTCCAAGCACGCGAGCAATCCCGAAAGCGGTTCAATTCCGCTACGAAGGCGTCACCGTGAACCGCTCAGACAACATGTTCTGAAGCGGCAAAGTCGGGTCGAGGATTGCGCGCGTTGTTCTTCCTGCCTCCGCTCTTGGGGCTTGGTTGAGTGATGTGTCGCAGCCGCGCGCTTTAGTGCGAGGCTTCGATCCACTGCCCATCCTTGTCATCAAGAATTTCCACGAAGGCAGGTTCGTTCTGTTGCTGCTTTGGATAAGCAGCGCATCGCGGCCGCTCATGCCGTGAGTTGGAGTTTTCTTATGAAGTGCATCGTTAGTTCAATCGTCTCAGTCGCTATCACACTCGTCGTTGCGTCGCACGCACAAGCCGCGCTTGTCGGCTCGTACTCCGTTGGTAACGGCAGCAACGCGAGCCATCTGCAATTCGATTTCACCAACAGCAATTCGTATCTCTACGAAGTGCGCTACGACGGTGCGATGTTCGGCGATGACCTCTTCGCAATCGTTGCCGCAGCGCAACCTTCGTTCTTCTCATTCGTCGTTACGACATACAGCTTTGGTGATGCACTCACTGGTGTCACGATTGGGAACGACACAGACGCGGGCTTCGGTACACCTCCCGATTACCTCGACTACTGGCACTACTGGACGCGCGACAACTCTGAATCGGCCTGGACCGAGTCGTGGGTTGGATTCACTGAACGCGCCGTGAGCAACGGTTCGTGGGATGGTTGGGTGTTCAACTCAGCGGGTGCGCCGAGTGTTGTTCCTGCGCCAACCGTTGCTGCGCTCTTCTTGCTCACGCCACTCGCGCGTCGTCGTCGTCGTCGATGACGCTGCAACAGCAGCGCGCTACTTCAATGTCTTGAGATACGCGACGACATCGCGAATCTCTCGAGCAGTGAGAATCGTGTCCATCGCGGGCATCGCGCTTTCACCTGCGTTCGCAAATCCTTCCGCGATCGTCTCTGTCGGGTTCACCAGCGAGTGCAGTAAGAACTTCGCGTCACCGCGCGTTGCAACGCCATCAAGCACTGGCGCGGCGTTGCCACCGTTGCCCTGAACATTGTGGCACTTCAAACACACGGCGCTCGAGTGATAGAGCACAACATTCTTTCCAGCAACTGCATCGCCGCCTTCAAGCGTGAGTGTTTCGTAGCGCGCGAGTGGATTGCTCGAAGCCGAACTCATCCACTGCGCGAGCGCGTCATGCACTTGGCCTTCTGCGCGCAGTTGCCCCGCCTCAACAATATCAAGTCGTAGTGAAGCGTCGAGTGAACCGTCCACCAACTGCGCAACGAGTTGCGCAAGCACTGCGTCAGCCGCCGCGCCGAGCGTTGCGAGATCACTCATCGCGCGTTGGCGTTCGAAGGTCGTGCCATGCAACGCAGCTTCACTGAGAAGCGCGAGCGCGTCGTTGCTGTTGGCGCGCAACTTCATCGTGCGCGCTTCGGCACGAAGTTCTGGTGCATTGGATGTGAGTGCGGTGACGAGTGCTGGCGCAAGTCGCCCGGCGCTATCACCAGCGAGAGAACGCAAACTCGACACGCGCTCTGACGCCGCCAACTTCTCGTCACCAACTGCGAGCAGACTCACTGCTGGATCAAGCGACACGCCGTACTTCGTCGCAACATCACGCGCGGTCAATCGCACGAGCGGATCAGCGCTCTCCGCAAGTGGTGCCAGCTTTCGCGCGAGCACACTCTTGAACAACGCTTCATCGCGAGCGCCGATGTCGATCACGCGAAACGCGCCATTCACACGATTGCGCGGAGGCGGCGCCATCCACACGCCGAGCGCTTCGAGTGCTTCGATACGCATCGCTGGTGGATTCGCACTCGTCAGCGCGAAGTCGCACAACAGTACAGCGCACTCGATTGTTCCTTGCGCGAGACACGCTTCGATCGCGCGACGCATGTGTGGAAACTCACTGCGATCAACTGGGGCAACACCGATCGGCGCTTCGACTCCGCCACTCGGAAGTGTCCATGCGATCGAGCAGTGATCGCCGCCGCCGCCTTCAGCATGCAGCGCTTGAATCGCGTAACGCTGCCCCTTCACAAGATGCACAGGCTTTGAGCGTTGATTCGGTTGACTCTCGAAATCTGTAGGCTCGGAGTAGCCATCGACATGCGCGAGTTCAACAAGCGACGCGCGATCATCACTCGTGCCGACTGAGAGAATCGAATCGTCATCGCTTGCGATAGCGAAGATGTAGTCGCCAGTTTCGGGCGCTTCAATCGTTCCGCTGATGCGCGCGAGAAACTTGTTGCCCGCGTTGCGAGGCGCGGCACCGACTGCGAGTTCTGTGACCTCGGTCGGCTTTGCACTGAAGTTCGCGTCACTGCGCAAATCAGCCGCAGTGCCAACGCGATCAAGTTGCCAGACTTCGCGCGTGAAGGCGTGAGACATGCGTGGCGCTTCAGCGGTCCCTGTGGAATCCGTGTGCGCCGTGAAGCGCGCAAGTGACGCAGCAAGTTGTGGCTGCAGCGCGGGCATCGGAATGTCATTGATCGCGCGCGCAGCTTCAAGTCGAATCACGCGCTCGGGATCATTCAAGAATGATGCCAAGCGTGGATCGCGCAGCTTGCGCATCGACAGCATCACTGCCATACGAATCGATGCCACTGGCTCTGCGGCAAGTTCGCCGAGCTTCGCGCGATCGTTCATCCACGCAAGCGATTGCACGCCCGCGTGACGGAGGAACGGATCGCGATCACCATTCTGACCAAGCATCGAAATGACCGCAGGCAACGCCGATTGCGCACCGAGCTTTCCAAGCGCGAGCGCTGCAAACGCTTGCACGCGCGCGTTGTCATCGCTGCAGAGTTCGGCGAGTTTCTCGCTCGCCGCAACACAGCGCGATTCACCCAACATGCGCGCGGCTTGCGCACGAATCTCTGCATCGCGATCATCAAGCAACTCAAGCACTGCCGCTGATGGATCGCGATCACCACGAACTCCATTCGCTTGTTGACCAAGCGCCCAGATCGCGTGAATGCGTGCAAAGCGATCACTCGCGTTTCGTGCGATATCACTCAAGAGCGCAGTCGTTTCTCCACCACGCGAAGCCAACGCGAATTGCGCGCGCATGCGAACTCGTCGATCAGCATGCGCAAGCAGCGCCGCAAGTTCATCGCTATCAAGTTGCGCGAAGCCATCACGAAACAACGCGGTCGTCTCAAGAATACGCGCGTCATGCACAAGCGCTTCATCCCACACCGCATACAACTCGCCCTTCTCGCCGCTCTCCCAACCGCCACCCCAATCGCTCACATACATCTTGCCGTCGTAGCCGAAGTCCACATCGGTCGGCAACACATTTTCGATGAACGGATGCTCGTCAACCACTTTGAATCCAGCGCCAACTGGCTCAAACGCAAACGCGATCACTTGCGAGTAACTATCTCCACCGAGAAAATCGCACAAGAAGAAGTGATCGTTGTAACGCGCAGGTAAACCGAGACCTGGATACATCACGAGTCCCGACGGACCACTGCTCACATGATCAAGCGGTGGCAATGTCCACGCAGGTTGCAGCGGTGAAAAGTCCTTGACTTTGTGCGGCGCAAGATCGGGACGCAGATGCCAGATGCCTTCTTGATTCCACGGTCCGCGCTGGTTCGCGCCTTCAAGCGTTTGGTAATCCATCGACCAACCTGTCTCACCGCCTTCCATGCAATACACGATGCGCGCCTTGTCGCCGCCGTCAGAGTTGTTGTCGCCAGTGAAGAGATTTCCGTAATTGTCGAACGCAAGTTCTTGTGGATTGCGAAGACCCGTGTAATACAACTCGAGTTCACTTCCATCAGGATTCATGCGAAAAACGGCACCTGCACGCGGATCGTGAAGAAGCGCGCCATCACTTGTGGTCACGTGATATCCACGATCACCAATCGACCAGTAGATCTTTCCGTCGTAGCCAAGCGTGAGCCCGTGCATGTCATGACCGCGCAATGCAACACGCACGCCGTAACCCGTCGAGTCTTTCAGTTTGAACTCTGCAACGCCGTCACCATCAACATCACGCATGCGCCAGAGATTTGGAATGTTCGTGTAGAAGATGTCGCCATCAAGCGCGAGAAGCCCCGCGCCTGAACCATCGAGTGGTTCATTGAATGGACCAGCAAATGCGGTGCGCTGTTCGAAGATCCCATCACCATCGGCGTCGGCAAGACGCGCAATGCGATCCGCGTACTTCGAGTAATACGCCATCCCGCCTTCGCGTTTGCTCGCCCACTTTTCATACATCGCAAGTCGATCAGGAACGGTCTGGCTCGCGATGTCATCGAGCAGCCACCATGAACTGCTGCGGTTGTCTTCGATGCCGCGCTCTTGCCGATCGCTTTCCGCAAAGTAGAAGCGACCCGCTTCGTCGATGCAGAAGGCAACGGGATCATCGATAAGCGGATAGATCGCGACTGTCGATTTCGCGAGACCTGCGACAGGCTTGATCTTGCATTCGACAGCCGTAGCAGCGGGGGGGATCGCGGCCGTTGGCGCGGCGCCGTGTTCAGTCGGCGGAACAGTTGGGGAAACGACCGCGAGCAATCCAATAGTGACCGAGGAGAAGACAAGAACTTGCATCGCGTCATGCTACCTCTCGCAACTTGTCGTCAGAACTTGGTATCACGCTCCCCGTCGCGGCAGCAGCCGCGATCCAAGCACAAGCACAATGCTTGCGTATTGAACCATCAGCCTTCCGGAATCAACCATGACCCACGCCACACTCGTCACTCTTGCGCTCGCAACCTTCTCGCTTCTTGGACTCGCAGCCACCCAGCAAACCAAGACTCCGCCAACTGCGCCTGTCGCGAAGGCGGCAGCACCCGCTGCGGCCGCGGAAGCTCGAAATTTCACCATTGACGATGTCCACTCAGCGACATTCTTTCGCGTACAGCACAGCGGCGCAGGGCAGTTTTGGGGCCGAATTTCAGGCGTCACTGGCACGATGGCGTTTGATTCAGGCAACGCGCCGACATCCCTCAACATCACAGTCGCCACCGATTCGATCGACAGCAGCAACGCGAAGCTCGACGCTCATCTCAAGAGCCCAGACTTCTTCAATGTGCAGGAATTCCCCACCATGACCTTCGTGTCGACCGCGGTGAAGCCAGGCGCCAACGGCATGTTCGATGTCAGCGGCGACTTCACTATGCACGGGGTCACGAAGTCGATCACCGCCACGATCGAAGTGACGGGCATCACTGCCAAGCGCGGTGGTGCGGAAGCCACATTCTCAGTCAAGCGCAGCGAATACGGAATGACCTACGGCGTTGATCAGGGGAGCCTGGGTGATGTGGTCAAGGTGATTGTGAACCTCGAAGGAACCGACGCTAAGTAATGAGGTGGTGAAATTCTGCATCAGAGCGCAACCGATCCGCACTTTTGCACGAATGGCTTGCACGCCCGCTTCGGCGGGACATTCACGAATGCCCGATGGAACTCGCAAGGCCCTGCAGGTTCTGACGGGCTTCGTGCTTTTTTGCGGAGCGTGATTTCGTAAGGCAGCGCTTCGCGTTTCTGCAGAGTGACGCCCTGTTTTGATTAGATTCAAAAGATTGTTCTTGCTATTTCGTTTTTTGCGTGTAAGATGGCGTCCGCCTCGCAGGAGAGACTGCGAGTGGCACTCGACAACATGTTTGTGGATTAGATCAAGAGGAAGTAGGCGGTTTGTTTCGCCGTACTTGCTGAATGCGGCTGTACTTAGGGAAACCGAGGTAAACAGAGCTGTTTTGTCGTGCCCAGATGGTGCGGTTCCGTGTGGTAGGGGAGTCGCGCTGATTGTGACTTGCGACTGAATTGAGTTGAGTTTGAGTTGGGTTGGGTTTGAAATCAGTTTTGAAAAGGCGGGAAGAGTTGTAGGGATCTGTACGCCGATTGCGCGAGTTGTCGCGTGGATTCAGCAGATCTACATGCGTCCGAATGATCACAACCGAAAAACAACGGGAGCAAACAAACATGCAAGACGAGTCGATGGACGGTGGAATGGATCCTGAGGCAAACGGTGGCGTCGATGGTGCAACTGGTGGCGGAAACAACGGGCAATCGGAGGCGAACAAGAAGGCGCGAGACAAGAACGGCGAGAAGAACGGCGAGAAGAACAGCGAAAAGAACGGCGAGAAGAACGCAACTGGACCCGGGGCTTCAGGAAGTGAGAGCGGCGCGCTGAGGGCACGAAAGGCCCGTGAAGCTCGTGGTGATGCTGCTCCAGCAACTCCACGCGTGCGCGCCAAATGCACGACGCCGCTCTTCCAAGTGCACACGCTCAAGCATTTTTTAAGTTACTCGCGCATTCCCCAGATCATGGAGAACTGCGTGCTTGACGCGCTCAGCACGAATCGTCGCCTCGATCACATGCTCATTCACGGCGCACCTGGTTGCGGGAGCACGCTGCTTGCTCGCGCGCTCATTCGTGATCACGCCGCGAGGCGAGTTGTAGAGATTGACGCGCTTCACGGTTGTGAAGTCGCTGCTTTATGCGACGCCGTAGAACGTGTGGCCGACGGAGGCGTGCTCTTCATTCGTCACATCGAATTGCTTGACGGAGCGTGCGAAAGATTCTTGATGGAGGTCCTCGGTCACATGGGAAATCCAACGATGAATCGCATCGAACCGCCGAAGCGACCGCGCGAACGGACAGGGCCTGGATCGGCATTCGATGACGCGATTGCGGAAAGCGCACGGCCCATCGAACGACCGCGCGCAGAGAACGCAAAGCGAAAGGAACCGAAAGATCCAACTGATCCGAAAGCTCCGAAAGTCGGCGCGAGCGGCTTCACGCTGATCGGCACGGCGCACATCACCGCGCGTATTGGTTACGAGATGCGCACGCGCTTCGAGCACCTGTTTCACTTGCGTGATGATCCCAAAGGACAACGCATGGCCACCGTGCGAGCACTGCGCGCGCGGAACATTCGTGTTGACCCATCGACGCTCGGGATCTTGGCAAAGATCCTCGGCTCGCTACATGATTGCGCCGAGCAACTCGTCCGCGCCGTCATGGCCCGCGCCGAACTCGACCAGATCGACAGCATTGATCTCGAGACCATGTTCTCCATCGTTACCGAAGATCTCCCTGATCGACTTCCCAACGAGTACTACGCCAGCGCACTACGTCGTCATCTGGGCATGCGACGCGTGGATGAAATCACCGAAGCAGAAGTCACGCGCGTGAGTATCGAGACAAGCTGGGGCGATATGGCCACTCGCACGGCGTTCCTCACGATGATTCGAGAGGATCGCGTGAAGAGCGTGGCGATGTGAACGGCCTAGCGCCGTGACTTGGTGTGCACGGCGGTCCGGTCGTTGATCGTGATGAGCGAATTAGAGCGTGAGGATGCAACATGTGATGTTGCATGTGATGTTGCATGTGATGTTGCATGTCGTGTTGCATCCTCACTCGGCTCGTCATTCCGGTGAGTACGGCGCCGATTCCGTTTCAACGAGATCGTCGTTGTCGTATTCGCTCTGCAATCGATGTGAGTGTCGTTGCGCTGATGCACGCTCGCGCTCAACAACGCACGCCGCGATCCATAGCGATTCACCAGGAGCAAACGACGCCCACTCGCTGGTCAACTCGCTGAAATCGTCGGCGATTGGCCAGCGACGAAAGTGCATCATCACTCGCTCGCGCAACTCTGGATCTCGCAAGCACTCGCGCGTTGCAATGTCTTCCAATGCAATCTCAGCACCCCGCACCGTCGCGTGCGCAGAAATGTCAGTGCCGAACTGGTGCGTATACGCCGCGATATACGCACGCGGCAAACCTGTGCCATCTACGCGTCGCGACCGTTCCACAAGCGCGCGTGCAATCGCGCCGGCAAAATCCGCATGCATCCCACGCGCATGCTGCTTCTCTTCATCAGTGAAAAGGATCATCCTTCTTACCTCCCTCGATGTGTTGTGAGCCTCGTGAACCAAGCGCCAGAAGTGACGCGAGACAGAACCTACCACGCGTTTCGTAGAGATCGCGAAAGCGTGTAAGTTTTACACAGCGGATTTTTGTGATTCGAAAATGAAGTCAACGGGTGCCAGTGAATCAACTGAGCAAGTCTTGCATCAACGCGAGTTCGCGATCGATCTCATCAGCGCGCACACCATCGCGTTCAAGGTTGTCGCGCAACGCATCGCGAAGACGATCCACCACAGTCCGATGAATACTCGACGCGCTCGACAGCGAAATCCCGAGGATGGGACAGGCATGCGCGTAACTCATCCCGTGAATCGTGTGCAGACGAAAGAGTTCCCACCACGCGCTGCGGCTCTCTGCGTCGAGTTCAGTTCGAATCCGTTCGTGCGCTTGCGTAACGGTGCGCACTGCCCACGCGCGCTCGAGTGCGAGGAGCGCGTCGGTTTCGTGATCCGACGCGCGAAGAGCGGCTGCGCGTTCGAGTTCATCGTTCGGCGCAGAAGTGCCGTGCTCAGCGCGACGACGCGCAGCAAGCCGTGTGTTGCGCGTGTGCAGCAGAAGTCCGTTGGCAAGCCAGCGACGAAGTGAAAGTCCCGACGCGGACCAACGCGAGAGATACGACGCGTCGCACAAACGCGCGGCGAAGAAGTCGTTCACAAGATCAGCTGGTTCACCAAACGAACGAAGACTCGACGCGCGCGTGTACGCGCAAAGCGGTTCGAAGTAACGCGCCATGACATGATCGCGCGCGACGGCGGGATCGGAGTCGATGTGAGTCACGAGCCATGTCGCATGAGTAGTGGGAAAGAGGTCGCGCATCAGCGGATGTGTTCAACGCGCTATGGGCACGCGCCCCAACTGCTCAGCACCGCCGTGAGATCGCTTGCATCGACCGTTCCATTGCCATCGATGTCCGCGCCTGGATACTTGCCGCCATCGCTGCCCCATGTATTGAGAATCGCAGCAAGATCAACCGCGTTGACCGCGCCTGATTCATCGACATCACCAGGGCAGGGATCGCACGAAGCGCCTGGTTCACAACAGTCAGGGATGTTGTTGGCATTCGCGTCGATGAGATCGCCTGCGAGGATTTGTCCGTAGTCGATGAGGGAATCGTTGTTGCAGTCGGCTTCCCACTCGATGAGATGAGAGAACATCAATCCGCCACAATCACCTGCGTCATTCCAGCCAAGATCGGACCACCGCCAGAACTGAAGATATTGCTCCGTCTCGCCCCGTGAACCATTCGGCGCACCCGACAACCAATTCGTATACACAAACGGCTCGCCGGTGATCCAGTAAAACTGTCCCCACGGCAGTCCAACACACGTCCCTCCGATGTAAGGGCCTCCTTCGAGGACACTGGGGTCGTTCTCAATCGTCAAGCTTCGAAGCAGGTTGTTCTCTGGCGCACTTGTGATCGTTGCTAGATGCCCGCCATCGGCTTCACACATGTTCCGCGCCTGTGTCCAGCAGTGGTTAAGTGGTAATCGCCGAAACTGATACCAATGCCCGTTCCCACCATCCTCCACTCGCCACTGAACGGCAGAGCCGGGGCACGGCGATCCAGCTTCGCAGCAATCCGGAATGTTGTTTTGATTCGCATCAGCGAGCGTGCCCGCGAGGATTTGCCCGTAGTCGACGATCGAGTCGTTGTTGCAGTCGGCTTCCCATTCGATGCAAGACATACGCAGGCTGTCGTAGAGGTCGTTCCACGTGGTGGCTTGGTCATGAAAGATCCCGAAGTTCTCCGCGCCGCTGATGTTGTTTGGCTCGTCCGATTCTCCTCTCACACCGGTACGCCAATTCGAATAGGTGATCGGTTCACCT
>QWPU01000059.1 GCA_003671065.1 Planctomycetota bacterium
TAGCCGTCTTGTCGCCGCACGCTTCGCCGTCGTCGCCTCCATTCTGCTCATCACTGCGTGCCGCGCGACGGACAAAACTCCCGCGCTTGATCATGCGGGGCTCATGGCAGATGTGGCGGTTGATGAGGCTGCGTCCAAACTTCTGTTCGACAACGCTGTGACACAAACCGAGATGAATCTTGCATCTTTTGACGACAGTTCAAGGGCGCAAGCGCGCATGCATCGTGCGCTCGCCGTGGTCAAGGCACGCGAGAATGAAATTGGCGACCACGCCCCTGCGGGCCTTCGTCTCATCGAAAAATCGCAAACGGCTTGGTTGGCATACAGGGAAGCACAGATGACGCTCGAGTGGCCCAGTGCGCAGTGCTTTGGAGGCATCTATCCCATGTGTGTAGGCATGTGTGTAGGCATGTATGTAGGAATGGGTTCTGCAAGGCTCTTCGCACAACGGGCTGAGCAACTCGAGGGAATGCTTGACGGGGTTAATGGCGATGTCCGCAGCCCGACTTGGGACAGCCCGCATCAGTTCGCTGGCACCAAGTGAGCGCCTCCCTGCCTTTCCTGTACAACCTCCCAACGCATGCTTCGCATCACTGACATCGGGCTTCCCATCGCTCACGCTCTCGACGCGATTCGTACGCGTGTGCTCTCGCAACTCGGCATACCGAATGAGCATCTGCTGCGAATCGATGTCTACCGCCGTGCGGTAGATGCGCGCAAGCGTGACTCGATAAAGTTCATTTACACCGTTGATGTTGAAGTGCGCGATCAAGACAAGGTGCTCAATCGCGTCAAGACTGACAAGCATGTGTCACGCTCGCCTGACACGCGTTACAAGTTTGTCGCGAAGTGGAGCGACAAGCCGCGCGGCGATCGACCGCGTCCGCTGGTGATTGGGTTTGGACCGTCGGGTTTGTTTGCGGCGCTCGTCCTTGCGCAAGCGGGCTTTCGGCCGATCGTGCTTGAGCGCGGGAAGGCTGTGCGTGAGCGCACGAAAGACACTTTCAAGATGTGGCGCGAAGGCGTGCTCGACCCTGAGAGCAACACGCAGTTTGGCGAAGGCGGCGCGGGCACTTTCTCTGACGGCAAGCTGTATAGCCAGATCAAAGATCCCAAGCACTACAGCCGCAAAGTCTTGCGTGAGTTCGTCGAAGCGGGCGCCCCTGCCGAGATTCTCTTCGTGAGCAAGCCGCACATCGGCACCTTCAAACTTGTCGCGATGGTCGAACGCATGCGCGAGAAGATCATCGAACTCGGCGGCGAGATTCGCTTTGGAAGCCGCGTGGATTCGCTTGAAATCGAAGATGGACGCGTGCGTGGAGTCGTGCTCAATGGTGGCGAACACATCGCGGCTGATCATGTGGTGCTCGCTGTTGGTCACAGTTCGCGCGACACTTTTGAGATGCTGCATGCGCGCGGCGTGTTCATGGAAGCGAAGCCGTTCTCGATTGGTTTCCGCATCGAGCATCCGCAGTCGCTCATCAATACCTGTCGCTACGGCGAGCGTGTGGACAATGCGATTCTCGGTGCCGCTGATTACAACCTTGTCCATCATGCGAAGAACGGCCGCTCGGTCTACAGCTTCTGCATGTGTCCTGGTGGAACCGTGGTCGCCGCCGCAAGTGAACCTGGCCGCCTCGTCACCAACGGCATGAGTCAGTACTCGCGCAACGAACGCAACGCGAACGCAGGCATCGTGGTCGGCGTCTCGCCCGCCGTGGACTATCCAGGTGGCCCGCTTGCAGGTATCGAGTTTCAACGCTTTTGGGAATCGCGCGCGTTTGAACTCGGCGGCGGCAACTACGCGGCACCAGGGCAACGCCTCGGCGACTTCCTTGCGAAACGGCCGACTGTTGCGTTTGGCAAGGTCATTCCGTCGTACACGCCGAGCGTGCATCCGTGCGATCTCTCGACCGCGCTGCCCGAATACGCCATCACTGCGATCCGCGAAGCGCTGCCGGTCTTTGCGAAAGAGATCCGTAACTTTGACATTGGCGATGCAGTGCTCACTGCGGTAGAAACCCGCACATCATCACCGCTGCGCATCACGCGCGATGACGACACGTTTGAAAGCCTCAACACGCGCGGCTTGTATCCGAGCGGTGAAGGCGCTGGCTATGCCGGCGGCATTCTGTCGGCGGCGATCGATGGCATCAAAATCGCTGAGGCGGTTTCGGCGTCGATAAACGCTTGACTGTGAGTTGAGAGTCGCGGCGCGCGGCCTTACGCGAGCTTCACCTTCACCATGCGTTGCGTGCGTGCTGCTTCAAGCACGGCATCGCACACATACTGCGTGCCGAGTGCGTGACGGAAATCGGGGAAATTGCGCGGCGCCGTAGGGTTTTCAAGTGAGCGCACGAACTCTGCGAATGCGTGCACGAACGAGTGCTCGTAACCGAGGCACAAACCTGGCACCCACCAGTTGCCCGCGTAGGGATGATCGCCGTCGGTCGCGTGAATGCTGCTCCAACCGCGACGATCGCTCGGGACTCCGTGATCGAAATACGACAAGCGATTGAGATCGTGCAGATCCCACGCGAGCGATTTGTGTTCGCCGTTGATCTCGAATGTGTAGAGCGCCTTGTGACCACGGGCGTAACGCGTCGATTCAAACACTGCGAGTGAACCGTTGGCGAAGCGCGCAAGAAACGCGCAGGCGTCGTCGATCTTCACCGCTTGCTTTTTGCCCGTCGCGGTGTGCACGCGCTCTTTGATGAAGGTCTCAGACATTGCGCTCACGCTCACGATGTCGCCGTTGATCCAACGCGCGGTGTCGATGCAGTGCGCGAGCAAATCGCCTGTGACTCCCGAGCCCGCGACCTTCGCGTCAAGCCGCCACAGACCCGTTCCGCCCTGCGGCAGATCCTTCGAAATCGTCCAGTCCTGCAGGAAATTTGCGCGGTAGTGGAAGATCTGTCCCAACTCTCCCGCTGCCACGATGTTTTTCGCGAGTGTCACCGCTGGAAGAAAGCGATAGTTGTACATCACGAGATTCGGCAGCTTCGATTTCTCGACCGCCTTCACCATCGTCAAACCTTGCGCGCCGTTGAGCGCGAGCGGCTTCTCACAGAGAATCATTTTGCCGTGCTTGATGCACGCAAGCGCGATCTCCATGTGCGAATCGTTTGGCGTGCAGATGTCGACCGCATCGATGTCATCGCGCGCGACCAGTTTGCGCCAATCGGTTTCGGTGTGTGGCACTTGCCACGACGCGGCAAACGCACGCAGTTGATCTTCACTGCGACCGCACACTGCTTGCAACACAGGGCGACGATTCAGTTTGAAGAAGTGACCGACTTGATGAATCGCGTTGGCATGCGCGCGACCCATGAAGCCGTAGCCGATGAGGCCGATGCGCAGCGTGGGTGGTTCACCAACACGTATGCGCGGAGTTATGCGCGGAGTTACGCGCGGAGTCACGCGCGAAGAGTTTGATTTCTTTGCCATGATGGTTCTCGTGATTCAGGTTGCGAGAGCGCCGCGTACTTCAATCATCGCGCGCAACACTGTGTTCCAAGTCTCTTGTTGCTCAAGCACTGCATTGGGGAACATGCAGCCATCCCAACAGATGTGACGAATGCCGCGCGCACTCGCGCCTTCAAGCCAACGCTTGCTGCACATGGTGATGTCGAGCTTGCCGTTGGGATCATCCGCTTGGCAATGGCGGCCCGTCTTGTCATGCGAGCCCGTGCCGTGCACGCTGCCATCATTCTGCGCGACATGGAAATCAATTGTCCACGGACCAAGCGCGGAGACGAGCTTGTCGTAGGCTTTGTCGAATTGCTTCGGCGTGTGCTTCTTCGCAAGCAGCGCGTCCTTGGGCGCATTCACACCGAGGAGATACAAGTAGGTGTGCGCTAAATCGGCTTGAAAACCCACGGTTCCAGGCATGTCGACGGCTTCGAGCAGCGCGAGCGTTGACTTCCACGAGTGCAGTCCCGCCCAACAGATTTCACCTTCAGCCGCAAGACGCTCACCGTGACCAGCAGCGACCATGCCCGCTTCACGGAAGGTTGCAGCGATCTGCTTAATCGCGCCCTTCGCGTTCTTCGAAGCTGCCTTCGTGCCCGTCGCGCTGTCGATACGAATCACTCCGTACTTGCGCACGCCATGCTCATTGAGAATGCGCGCGATGCGACACGACTTACGCACAGCATCAATGAACTTCGCGCGTTGTTCAATCGAACCCATCGCGCTGTCGCCCACAGTGCCAGGCCACACCGGCGCAACGAGCGAGCCAACAGCGAGACCTTTCGCTGCAATCGCATCAGCCATCTTGCGCAACGCGCTCTCGCTGATATCGGGATCAGTGTGCGGATGAAACAGAAAGAGGTCCACGCCATCGAACTTCTCGCTGCCCACACGCGCCTTCGCAGTGAGATCAAGCATGCGTTCGAGCGCGATCGGCGGATGATCCGTCCCCGCTTCTTTACCAACGAGTCCAGGCCACATTGCGTTATGCAGTTTCATGTTGTTCGTCTTTCAAACTGTTGGGTGATCTGTTCGGTCAGTTGTTCGGTCAGCTGTCGATGCGCGCCACGCGCCATTCCACACTTGCGGTCCAAAGTAGCGTAAACACACGAGCGGTTCCGTGGTCGAAGTGTTCGCGAAGGTCACGCCGCGCGTCGCGCCGTCTTCGCTGCAGAAGTATTCGTCTTCAGTGAGTTCGCGAAAGCGAATGAGCTTCGGACTCGACAGCGGCTGTCCATTGATCGTGCCGCGACCTTGCACGCAGGTAAGGCCATACGCGCCGAGATCACGAATCGTGCACGAGCAACCGGGCTCGATAGTGAGCTCTTTCGCCGTGAAATACTCGAATCCGTTCATCTCGCCGTAAATCACCCAGCGATCATGCCAGCCACTTCCACTGCTCGCCGTGCGTGGTTCGAGGTAGCGATTCGCCTTGAAGTTCGGATCCGTATTCTTCTCCCAATCGAGTTGCTCAACGATCGCATCAAGATCTTGATGCATCGATGACGGCATGTCCTTCACCAACAAGTTCCACGGCACCATGCGGCCTTCAACAAGCGATTGATACATCGCAAACACATCGGATCCCCACTGCGGTTCATAGGTGCAGAGCGAACCTGGCGCGTGCAAGACGCGCGGCTCCATGATCCAACCCGATCCGACTTTCAAACGATGCGCTTGCGAGAGATCGAGAATCCCGTTGTCGCCCGTGTTCCACCGCTCAAGACACTTGCGCACCTGCGCTTTCGTGGTGCCTGGCACAAGGCCCATGAATGTAAATGGAAAGTTGTTTCCAACATTGTTGTGTTGCGGAGGAAAGTAATACGCCTCAGGCTTTCCCTCTTGTCCAACCAGCGCGGCCTGCGCATCGTCTTGATGCATGTGATGCGGGATCGGTCCCATGTTGTCGAAAAACTTCGCGTACACAGGCCATTTGCGATACTTCGACCAGAGACGCTCACCGATGAGTGACGCGCCGCATTCAGCCACCGCGCTCTTGAGCGTGAAGCGCTCGCGGCCAATCACCGCGTACGACAAGCCTTCATCAATCGTGCGATTGTCATTTGCCGCTTCCGTTGTCGACGCAAACCACCGCTCATCGATACCGCCGCGATGCAACCCATACGCATAGGTGTCATCAGGATGCAACTTGATGCGAAGCCCAGGCTGCAGGAACGAACGAGGCACCCAACAAGGCGCAAGCCGCAACAACCCTGAGGTCCGCGCGAGTTCAGCAACGACTGCGGAATGCGCTCCGTCGGTGCGATGCGTAAGTTCAAGGAGCGAAGTCACAGGTGCGGCGTGCATTGGTCGGGCAGTATGGCGTGAGATCCGACCTGCTGTACGAGCCACAGCGATGTTCTTGCGTATCCGTTTCGAGCGGCCCCCACTTGTTCACACTCGGCGACGAACACAACTCACACCATGCGTTTGTAGGGCGAGTGCTGACCGACGGTTGGGGGAACGACTCGGAAGATTCGCACGCTGTGGGCGGGCATCTTGAGGGTCGCGAAACCCATGTGGACATGGAAGTGCATCGCGTCGCCACGCTCGAAATCCAGTGCGTCTTTGAAGGTTGTGCCCGCCATGATGCGGCCGTCGCGCACGCTCACTGTTTCTTCGACTTCCGTGTCTTCCATGTTGACGACGATGAGGCAGGTCTCGAGCGCACGATCTGTCGTGCGTAGAAACGCGAGCAACTTCTTGGTGCGAAGGAAGACCACATCACCCTTGGCAAGCGCGCGAAGGTGTCGACGCGCTTCGTACAGACTGCGTACGAAATCCCATTCGGGAAAGCCATCATGCACAAGATCCCAGCGCATTGGTGCGCGATTCTCAGGATCGGCTCCACCTGCTGCGCCGACTTCTTGACCGTAGTACAGATTTGGGCAACCTGGAAGCGACGCTTGCAGCGTGTGCGCGATGCGTCGCACCATTTCATCAGGCACGAGTTGCGCGAGACGCTCGGTGTCGTGGTTCTCAAGCGTCGTCCAACAACGCAGAATGAACTCGATGCCCGCGTCATCAACCATGTCACGCAATCGATCGGCTGTGGTTGGACCATCCGCGCGAGCATTGCAGTAGTCGAGCAGAATCATGCGCGCATTCATGTTGAGAATGCCGTCAAGCGAGCGATCCCAGCCTGCGGGCGCGTTCCAGATTTCACCGATCACGCATGATCCAGGCTTCTCACCATGCGCTGAGCGCGTGAGCTCGCGGAGAAAGTGCGGACCGATGTCGCTTGCAACATCGAGTCGCCAACCATCGATGCCATCACGCAGATACGAACGCACCGCGCTGCCAGGATCAAGCCAGAGATGGCCACGCACTTCATCGCGTTCGACCTGCAAATCAGGCAGATTCGATACATCCGCCCAGCCGCGATAGCCGTTGGGATACTGACTGCCGATGAAGAACCACGCGCGATACGGACTGTTGGGATTACGCATCGCTTCTTCGAAGAATCGATGGCGTCGGCCGACATGATTGAACACGCCATCGAGCACGATGCGCATGCCGCGCGCATGGACTTCAGTGATGAGCGTGCGCAATTCCGCGCGTGTGCCGTAGTCAGGACTGACCTCGAGATAATCGGCGGCGTCGTATTTGTGATTGGTGTAGGCGAGATGAATCGGATTCAGATAAAGCACATTGGCGTTGATCGCTTGCAAGTGATCGAGCTTGCTTCGCACGCTGGCAAGATCGCCGCCCCAGAAATCAATCTCGTGGCTCCACACGCCTGCTTCGTGCACGAAGTGACCTTGCTTGGGCGTTT
Source organism: Planctomycetota bacterium (assembly GCA_003671065.1). GTDB lineage: Bacteria > Planctomycetota > Phycisphaerae > Phycisphaerales > SM1A02 > QWPT01. The sequence continues at coordinate 7,247 of QWPU01000059.1, forward strand.
CATTCCACTCGCGCATACGCCGAGGTTCGGAGTAGTGCGCGCGTTTCGCTGCAAAGTCCGCGCTCGGCGCGAAGCGATCGACGAAGACTTGATAGACCACCGCACCCGCGCGCCAATCGGCTTCGCGAGCAGCAATGCGGTCGGTGTGATCAACAATATTGGCGTGAAGAGGAGCGTGTTGCACGAACGGAGAATAGCGGCGTTCGCAACTTGTGCCATCCAACTTGTCACTCACTCAACGCAGAAACTTCCCACTCATTCCTTCTCCCACACATCACGGACATCCTTGGAACATTGACGGCGAATGCCGTTTGAATCCATGAGTTTCTCGGTAGCCGCTTCAATCTCGCTGCGCTTGAGGACGATGGCCTCGACATTGGATTCGTTGAACTCAAACACCACGAACTCGTCAGTGAGATTGCGCAATCCTTGCACAAACTCGCGGAAATTCGCGAAGGTCTTGCCGTTGACGCTCTTGAGTGTTTGACCTGGCATCACTTCGTAGCCGCGACCAATCGGGCTCGAAAGCAACGGACTCGTCACAGCGACGAACTGCTTGCCGTTGCTTGGGCGATCGTCGCTGAAGTACGCACCCACCGGACTTTCCGCGAAGACCATCCATGCGCCGGTGTTGCGCAACAACTCATCGTGCAGCGGACTAAACACCAGCGGGCCATACATGAGATAGGGATAGTTGCCATCGGGATACGAGCCAATCACGCGATGAATGCGCGAGTACGCAGGGATCGCGACGGTCATCGGTTTGCCGTCACGCAGAATGTCGATCGTGTGATCCTTCGCAGCGTCACTCGGCACAAAGCGACCGATCGCGCAGTCCATCACAACCTTGCGATCTTCTTCAATCGTGATCTGTCCTTTGTTGTCGACGGTCTGGCCGTTCACTTTCGTGATGATGTCCCATGCTTGCAGCGGTCCACCTTTTTGCCCGATCACGACCACGCCCGTGACATCGCTGGCGACACCAAGTTTCGCGCGCAACGCAGGGTTTTCAAGCGTTTGCGTGCTGAGGTTCGCGACGGTGTTGCCATCAATTGTTCCCGCGGCCACCTCATCGAGAAAGCGTTTCACTTCTTCCGTGGCGAGCAAGTACGAGATGTTGTCACTCACTGCGTTGTCCATCCCACTGAATGCGAGCCCCGCGACCTTTCCATCGACGAATGCTGGACCACCCGAGTTACCGAAGTTGATCGCCGCGTCGACTTGGACACGCATGCCGTCCTCTTCGCCTCGACCGATTTCTGCCCATTCGATGCGTGAAATCACACCGCTGGTCGTAGACAACGCTTCGCCGCCCATTGGATATCCCATCACGGTGACGCGCGTGCCTTCTTTAGGAAGCCCGTCAAAGAGCGGAATCGGTGGGTGATTTTTGATGAACTCAGCGTCGGTTGTTGAGAGCAACGCGAGGTCGCGCGATGGATCAATCGCGACAAGTTCAAACGAAATTGGCAGCGCCGTTTGCGGGCTCTCGACGAGAATCTCGCTCACTTGCTCGACCACATGCGCGTTCGTGAGCACCCGTCCTGGCGCGATGACTACTCCAGAACCACCGAACTTCTCAGGGCTCTCACGCTTCCACGGCGTGAGCGGCGATCGAGTTTCTTGCGTCACTGAAATCTTCACCACACTCTTGCGCAGCAATGCGTCGCCATTCTCTGGCGGCTTCGATGCTTCCACTTGGCTCGCTGGAGCATTCTGCGTGGGCGCGGTCTGCGCGGCGAGGTTAAGGGTGCAAGCGAGGATGGTGAGCGTGAGCAAAGTTGGGCGCATCTTGACAGTTGAACCGCTCTCGCCGTCACGCGCAACTCGCGCCGCGGTCGCCACGCTTTCGCGCGGAAGTCGTATCCTCTCGCAATTCCAAGCACCTTCCTCGACCGACGCTTTCGCGCATGGCTGATCAATCTTCTCATCTCCTCCCCCGCCGCACCTTTGCGATCATTTCGCATCCTGATGCCGGCAAGACCACGCTCACAGAGAAGTTCTTGCTCTACGGCGGCGCCGTCGCGCTCGCGGGCTCCGTCACTGCGCGCAAAGATCAACGCGCCACGGCGTCGGATTGGATGGAGCTCGAGAAGCAACGCGGCATTTCGATCTCGTCGACTGTGTTGCAGTTTGACTACAACGGATATCGCGTCAATCTCCTCGACACGCCTGGCCACAAAGATTTCTCCGAAGACACCTATCGCGTGCTCACCGCAGTAGACGCCGCGATCATGGTCATCGACGCAGGTAAAGGTATTGAGCCGCAAACGCGCAAGTTGTTTGAGGTCTGTCGTCGTCGCGGTGTGCCGATCTTCACCTTTATGAATAAGTGCGATCGACCGACGAAAGATCCGATCGCGTTGCTTGATGAACTCGAAAGCGTGCTTGGAATCGGCGCGTTTCCTGTGAATTGGCCTGTAGGCAATGGACCAGAGTTTCGCGGCGTGTATGACCGTCTTGCCAAGCGACTGCATCTCTTTGAGCGCACAAAAGGCGGCATGCGCGAAGCACCCGTCGATGTCGTTGGTCTTAATGATCCGCAACTTGCCTCGCGCGTTGACAGCGATGTGCTCGCGCAAGCACGCGACGAAATCGAAATGCTGCAAGGCGCGGGCGAGACCTTTGATCGCGCGCGTGTGCTCGCTGGACAAGTGACGCCCGTGTACTTCGGTTCTGCGGGAAACAACTTCGGCGTCGAGTTGTTGCTCAACGGCTTTCTTGAGCACTCTGCTGATCCTGGTCCGCGCATGGCGGGCGAACGCATCGTGAGTCCTGAAGATCCTGACTTCACTGGCTTCGTCTTCAAGATTCAAGCGAACATGGATCCGCGCCATCGCGATCGCATCGCGTTCGTACGCATTGTGAGCGGCACCTTCGAACGCGAAATGACTGTCGTGCATGTGCAGAGTGGAAAGCGCATTCGTTTGTCGAGCGCGCAGAAACTCTTCGGTCAACAACGCGAGACGATTGAAGAAGGCGCGGCGGGCGATGTCATTGGCATCATCGGTCACGACATCCTTCACATCGGCGACACGCTGGCGATGGACCGCACTGTTGTGTTCAACGAGATCCCGCAATTCACGCCTGAAGTCTTTGCGTATCTCACCAATCCGCAAGCGGGCAACTCGAAAAAGTATCGCCTTGGCGTTGATCAGTTGCTCAAGGAAGGCGTCGTGCAGCAGATGGAAATCGGCACGGGCCAAGTGAAGACGCCGATTCTTGCTGCAGTCGGACCACTGCAATTCGAAGTCGTGCAGTATCGATTGAAGAGCGAGTACTCGGCTGAATCGCGGCTTGAAAAGGCTCGTTGGCAACTCGTGCGCTGGTGGAAGAAGGCCGATGCTGCGGAAGATTGGCTGCCTGATTTGCTCAGCGATTCAACGCATGGAGTTGATCATTTGGGTCGCCGCGTAATCTTCTTCACGGATGAGTGGGCGATTCGCAACTTCCAAAAACGCGTGCCGACTGTTGAACTCGCGCCGCTGCCGTTTGAGTGAAAGTCGCGTTAGACTGCGGGGATGGACGGAATCCCTTCACTACTCGGTGCAAATGGGCTTGTGATCATCGGTGCGATTGTTCTGATCGCGCTGCTTGCGATCGGCGCGTATGTCATCGGTGTCTACAACTCGCTGCGTCGCTTGCAGGTGCGCGCCAACAACGGATTCAGCCAAATTGATGTGCAACTGAAGCGGCGCTTCGATCTCATTCCGAATCTCGTTGAGATGGTGAAGGGCTACATGGCGCATGAACGCGGCACGCTGGAAGCCGTGATCGCGGCGCGTGCGCAAGCGGCTAGTGCGCTGGGTGCGGTGAACGGTGCTGCGGTCGGTGGAGTACTTGGTGTGAGCGCGATCACGCAACTCGCCAACGCATCGGGCGCGCTTGATGGCGCGCTGCATCGACTCATCGGTTTGGTGGAGGCGTATCCAGAACTCAAAGCCAACGAGAATGCCCTGCGTTTGCAGGAAGAACTCGCAAGCACTGAGAATCGCATTGCCTTCGCGCGACAAGCTTACAACGATGCGGTGATGCGACTCAATGAAAGCATCGTTGTGTTTCCTGCAAGCGTCATCGCCAACACTTTCGGCATTCGCACGATGGGCCTCTTCCAAGCCGATGCGAACGAACGCGCGACGGTTGCTGTGAAATTCTGAGTTCGGCGCGTACGCATTCACAACCGAACACTGGGAGTCATCATGTCGACAGACTTCTTCACAAGCCAAGACAACGCACGCAAACAAACGGGACGACTCGTCGTGCTTTTTGTGCTGGGTGTTGTCGCAACGATGGCGTCGTTATGGATGGTGGCGATTGTGCCGATGGCGTACGCGGCGGGTACACGCAATGACCGCGGCGGAACGCCAGATTGGGCGGCGGCGTTTTCGAATTGGCAAGCGTTGCTCATCATCGTGATCAGTGTTGGACTCATCGTTGGCATCGCCACGATGGTGAAACTCGCGCAGCTCTCGCAAGGTGGCAGCAAGATCGCCCAGATGCTCGGTGGCGTGCAGATTGATCCAAACACGCGCGACGCTGAAGAACGCGAAGTGCTCAACATCGTCGAGGAGATGTCGATTGCGAGCGGCGTGCCCGTGCCGCCTGTGTATGTCATGGAAAGTGATTCGATCAACGCGTTCGCTGCGGGGCCAGATCCAACGCGCAGTGTGATTGGTGTCACGCGCGGCTGCATTCATCTGCTCAACCGCGACGAACTTCAAGGCGTGATTGCCCACGAATACAGCCATATCTTTCACGGCGACACGCGCATCAACGCGCGCACCACAGCGGTCATCGCGGGCATCATGGCGGTTGGCCTCATTGGCTACATCATGTTCCGCTTCATTGGTCCGACGCTTGCGCGAACATCGCGCGGGGGGAAGAACAATCCTGGACCAGCACTTGGGTTCGCGATCATCGTTGCGGGGCTGCTCATCTGGGCCATCGGTTCGCTCGGCATGTTGTTTGGTCGCATGATTCAAGCCGCGATCAGTCGGCAACGCGAATTTCTTGCTGACGCGAGTGCGGTGCAATACACGCGTAATCCTGATGGCATCGGCAGCGCGCTCACGAAGATTCGCGATCACTATTCCGCAGCCATCGAAAGCCCCGCCGCGAGCGAGTTGAATCACTTCTTCTTCTGCTCGTCACTCAACACGCTGTTTGCGACGCATCCGCCGATTGGCGATCGCATTGCGCGCATCGTTGCGATGGGCGCGACTGGCGTTGGCGCGCGAGAAGCAACGCAGGCCGCGCAGCCGAAACGAAATATCG
>QWPU01000006.1 GCA_003671065.1 Planctomycetota bacterium
GATGTTGCGAAGGCCGTCGAGCAAGCGCTCACCGCGCGCGCTGCGGCGCAACCGACTCGCCGGCGCGCATCAATCAGTGCTGAACCCACGAGCAATGCGATCGTTGTTGCTGCGGATCCTGCGCAATTGGATGAAGTGGATGCTGTGATTCGCGCAATTGATGTGCGAGGTCCGCGCGATGCTGCGCGTGTTCGCACTGTGTTTCTGAAGCATGCGCGCGCGGCGCAGCTCGCTCCGCTTGTCGAGCAACTGCTCGCTGGCGAAGAGAAGCGCGCTGATCGATTGCGCCCGAGCGCAGCAGTTCCTTCAACAGATCCGCCGCTGCGTGTGATTGCGGATGAACGACTCAACGCCGTCGTCATCTCCGCGATGCCGAGCGCGCTTGATGCTGCTGAAGAGATGTTGCAGCAACTCGACAGCGAGCAGAATCGCGACACCGATCGCACCGTGCGAGTGCTCACGCTTAAGAACGCTGAAGTCGACGAGATCGCGAAGAGTCTCGTGGATCTGTTCGAAACCGATGACGGTACAGAGACGCCGCCAGTAATTCGCGTGAACGCTGCGAGCAACAGTTTGCTCGTGCGCGCAACCGAGAAGCAGTACGCGATGATCGAATCGATTGTGTCCAAGCTCGACGGCGCGTCGATCGCGTCGACGCGCACGCTTCGATCGGTTCCACTTGATCCAACCAAAGGCGATGCCGAAGAGATGGCGCGATTGCTTCGTCGCTTGATGGAATCAGCGGACGGTGAAGTTGAAGTGATCTCGGTTGAAGAGTTGCTCAAGCGTTACGACACCGAGAAGAAACCTGCGACTGGTTCGCAAGGTCGCGCTAATCCCGCGTCATTCATCATCGAATCGTCAGACAACTCGCCGCCGCTTTGGCCGCCGCAACTTCCCGCGCGTTTTGCGTTTCTAACTCACGCCTTCGCGCAAAACGCGACCGCTCCAGCAGTGCAAACTGCCGCTGAAACTGCGGCAGATGCTGCTGCAGCACAAGGCGTCACTGTCGCCGTTGATAAGAAGTCTAACTCGCTGTTGCTGCTTGGTTCACCGCGCGAAATCGAACGCGCGCTCAAGCTCGTTGAGCAAGCGTCGAAGTCATTGCCAGGAGCGGGCTCCAAGATTCGTTCGATTAAGTTGTCAGCATCATCAGATCCGACGGCAATTGCATCCGTTGTCGTCGGTGCCCTCGCAAGGATGACTCCAGCTGGTGGTGTTGCGGGCGATCTCGCGAAGCGCGTTGCAATTGTGCCTGATCCTGACACGCGTTCGTTGCTTGTGGTGTCAAGCGATCACGACTTCGAAGCCGTCGGTCAGTTGGTTGCAACGCTTGCGCGTGGTCAGCAAGCGGAAGCGGTCGTTGTGAAGAGCTATCTCCTTCGCAGCGCGGGTGCTGAGCGCGTGAGTGAAGCGTTGCGCGCAGTGGTGACGCAAACTGGTGGTGCAAAACTTCGCGCCCTTGCGGTCACGCTCGCGGGGGACGGCGCAGATGCTGGCGGCGAAATCACCTTCGATCCTTCGAAGTTGCGCGTGGTTGCTGAACAGGGCGCGAACGCGATCACCGTGGTCGGCTCGCCTGAAGCAGTTGCGTTTGCAGATCGCTTCATTGCGTTTGCAGATCGCGAAGAGCGCACAACCACGCCTGAGATTCGAATTCTCCCGTTGAAGTACGCGAAGGCCAGCGAACTTGCGCGCAGTCTGCAAGCGATTTATTCAGCGCGTGGACGGAGTTTGTCGCAACAAGGTCTCGTCGTCAGCGTGCCTGAGTTCACAGCGGATGAGCGAACCAACACGCTCGTCATTGCGGGATCTACAGAAAGCGCGCCTGAAATCGAGCGCATTGTTGCGCGTCTTGATGAGCCGACTATCACAGGAAAAGCTCCGCTTGAAACAATCACGCTCGCACACGCGCGACCGAGCAATGTGCTGGCGACGATTCAATCGCTTGTGATCGACATCGATATCGAGCGCAAAGAGCAGACGCAAATTGTGGCTGATGACGCGGCGGGCGTGATGCTCGTGCGTGCGGAGCCTGCGGTGCTGCAAGAGATTCGCGACATCGTGAAAGAGATAGATCGCAGCGCGATGCGGCAGCACGCGATTCGCCAATTGAAACTCGAACGCGCCGATGCGTTGCGCGTGGCGACTGCGCTGCAGAAGTTGTTTGATGATCGTGCGCAACTCGGCGCAGGTGGCCGTAATCGCGGTGGCGTGCGAAGCGTTTCGATTGTTGGCGATGCCCGCAGTTCAACGCTGTTTATTGCCGCTGATGAAGAAGCGTTTGCGGAGATCACCGAACTCGCGAAGGGTTTCGATGCGCCAGACGCAGCGAAAGCCTACGACTTCAAAGTGCTCACACTCAAGCACGGCCGCGCGGGAGATCTTGCACGCACCGTTGAGGCGTTGGTCTCTGAGATGGGTGGCGGCGGCAATGCTGAAGATGTGGTGAGCGTGCGCGCGGATGAGCGACGCAATGTGTTGGTGGTGACTGGTCGTGGAGATCGCTTCGCATTAGTGAGCGAGATCGTTGAAACGCTCGACGCGCCTGCCACTGAAGGCGAAGTGCGCACGGTGAAAACCTACGACGCGAATTTCGGTGACCTTGATCAAGTAGCGATGCTTGTGCGCGACACACTCGGTGAACGACCGCAGCGACCGTGGGAGACGCAAGCCGTCACCACGGGCTCACGCGTGATTGCCATTCCTCGCGCGCGTCAACTGTTGGTGCGCGCTACCGTCAAGCAACACGCTGAGATTCAAGCGCTCGTTACTTCGCTTGCGACCACGCTTGTGACGGAAGGCCGCGAAACCGCGATTGTCCCCGTTGAATTCGCGCCGCCTGCAGAACTCGCAGCAACGCTCAAGCAGTTTCTTGATGATCGCGCGGCAGGTGCTGCGGGCGCGCAGAGTGCAGTCACGATTGTTGCCAGCGCGTCCGGTGGCGCGTTGCTCGTTGCGGGCACGAGTGAAGAAGTAAGCATGGTGCGCGATCTCGTGTCGCGCCTCGATTCACCGCAAGCTGGTGGCGAACGCACGAGCGACATCATCGTGCTGAAGAAAGGCCAAGCAACCGAAATCGCGCGCATGGTGAGCGAGCAGTTCCGCGGTCGCGGCGGTGCGGCGGGCAATGCTGCGGGCGTCAACATTACCTCTGATGTGCGCACCAACAGCATTCTGGTGAGCGCACCGAACTCAACCTTCGAACAAGTGCGCGCGCTCATCGAGCGTCTTGATGCACCTGCCAGCGCCGAAGAAACCATCATTCGTACTTTCCCGCTCAAGAGCGCGAAGGCAGAAGAAGCAGTGCGCGTGCTCACGGAAGCATTGCAACTTGACACGAAAGGCCGCACGCAAGGTGTTGCGGTCAAACTCGATGATTCGTCGCCTGCGGTGCAAGTGAACGCGCGCATCGTTGCTGACAAGCGATCGAACGCGATCGTGGTGACGGCAAGCGCGGAGAGTTTGCCTGTCATCGAGAAGTTGCTGTCCCAACTCGAAGAGAGTCCAGCGAAAGCGTCGGTTGAGTTTCGCATCATTGATTTGCAGCACGCGATTGCGACTGATGTTGCTGCAACGCTTGAACGACTTGTGAGTCAAGCGAACCCAACAGTTGATGCGCCTGAACCACCGCGCATCGAAGCAGATTCCGCGGAGAATCGCCTGATTGTTGCGGCTGCGCCCGAGCAGTTCGCGACGATTCTTGAAGTTGTAAAGGCTGTTGATGTGGCCAGCGCGCGCGCACGCACCACCGAGATTGTTCCGCTTATGCACGCGAAAGCGCGCGGCGTGCAAGAAGCGCTCGGCTATTTCTATGGACGCTTTGCGATTGATGCAGAGAGCCCAGCGAAGCAATCGGTTCGCATCGTTGGTGATGAAGCGACGAACTCACTGGTGATTTCTGCGGAAGAATCCGAGTGGCCTGCGATTCGCGAACTCGTGATCAAACTTGACAGCGAGCAGTACGACGGATCGCGCCAACTGCGCGTCGTTGGCTTGAAGCACGCAGATGCAAAGAGTGTTGCCAACGCCATCAACGAAGCGTTTCGCATGCAGCAACCTGTGCAAGCCCAAGGTCAACCCAATCCGCAAGGCAAGCCAGCAGAAGGCCAGCAGCCTCCGCAAGTCATCGCGCAGCAAAAGCCTGAGGAGATGGTGAGTGCGAGTGCGGATGAGTACTCGAACAATCTCGTGATCGCAGCGAGTCCTGCGAACATGCGCAAGATCGAATCGATCGTGACGCAGCTTGATCAGCCTGATTTCTCGCAACTTCCGCCGCCTCGTTTGATTCCAGTGCGCTACGGAAATCCCGAGCAACTCGCGCGTTCCATCGAGCGCGTGTACGGACCTGGCCGCGATGCGGGTCGTGATCGCGGCCTTCGAATTGTTGGAGATGCCACGAGCAACGCGCTCATCGTGCGCGCAAGCGAAGAGGACTACGCGCACATCAGCGCGATCGCAGAAGCGTTGCAGCAACAAGCGACTGAGCAAGGGCTGCAAGTGCACTTGCTCAAGTTGCAAAATGCGCCAGCCTCACGCGTGGCGTCAGCAATTCGCGATGCGTTTGCACAACGCGCGCGTCAAGCAGGGCTTTCGCTCTCAATTCAAATCGACACGACGGCCAACGGACTCGTCATCGCGTCAACTGGTCCGATCTTCAATGAGATCAAAGCACTCGTTGAACAGATGGACGCGATGGCGCCCGATTCGACCAAGGGCATCTTCATCATCGACCTCGTGAACACTTCGCCAGAAGCGGCGAAGAAGATCATCGAAGAGATTGGCCTCGATAAAGCGCAACCGATCGACAGCGTGTCGAAGGTGATTTCTGAGCCACTCAAGGTCTCGGTGGCGAGTGGGCGAAGCGCGCTGGTGATCGTGGCGAACCCTGCGGACCGCGACACCATCGTGTCGTTGCTTAAGTCGATCGACACCGATCCGCCAATGGCCGACGCTGATGTGCGTGTTGTGCGCATGAAGAACGCGGCCGCGGTGAACATTGCGGCGACGCTCAACGCGATGCTTGCGCAATCCGCGCCTCCAGCAGCAGGCGGCGCTGCGAAGCCCAACGAACTTGCGCGCGCGTTGCAAGAACAAGTGCGTCGTCTGCGGATTCAACCTGACGGCACAGGCCCCGCGATCGCGCTTGACTTACAAAAGCCTGTGAAGGTGCTGGCGGATGCGATGAGCAACACGCTCATCATTTCGTCGACGGCAGAAAATGTTCGCGCGCTTGAAGAAGCAGCGAAACTGTTTGACACGCTTCCTGTCACTGATGCCGCGATCATTCGCGTGTTCCCTCTTGAGAACATTCAAGCGACGCAGTTTGCGCGCATCGTGCGTGAGCTTTTCGCGCAAGGCAAATCGATCGGTGTGTTGCAAGGCACGCAAGTGAAGGCGCAAGCGGGTGGTACGACTGGCGAAGCGCTCGCGCAAGATCTTGCGATGAGCGTCGATGATCGCACGAACACTGTGGTGGTCGCGGGTAAAGAAGAGTCTGTTGCGCTTGTCGAAGTGCTGCGCGAGCGTCTCGATTCGCAAGTCGCAGTTGGTTGGATTGAACCGCGCATCGTGAAGTTGCAATACGCCGATGCACGCGATCTTGCTGAAACGCTCAAGGCCGTGCTTGTTGATGGCTCCACGAAATTGCCTGAGAGTGGTCCGTTGCAGAAGCAAGTGGGACGCATTCGCGTCGCGCGCGCAGCGACTGATGGGACGGCAGGCGATGTCGCCATCGAGAGCGACATGTTTGTGCCGCTCACGCAATTGATCATTCGTCCTGATGCAACGACGAACTCGCTGGTGCTCGTCGGCAGCACGCAAAACCTTGAAGTCGTCATCGAACTCCTCAAGCAACTCGACACCGAGGCCGCAGCTCCGGGCGCGCTCGTGCGCATTTATCCGCTTGAAAACGCCAGCGCGTCACGCATTGGTCCGTTGCTGGTGCAACTCTTCGAACAGCAATTTGCGGCTAAGACCATTCGCGCCGAGGACCGCGTGCGAGTGGTGCCTGATGAGCGACTCAATTCACTCGTCGTCTCCACCAGCGGCCGCTCCTTCGCGGTGCTTGAAGAACTGCTGAAGAGTCTTGATCAGAAAGTCTCGCCTGACATCCGCGAGATTCGCACGCTTGAACTCAAGCACGCGAGTGCGCCGCGGCTTGCTGCGATTCTGCAGAAGATGATGGACGCACGCGTTGATCGTCTCAAGAAGGCGAGTCCTGAGACTGCGGATCTTGAACGCGCGACGATCGCGGCTGATGAGCGCACGAATCAGTTGCTCATCGCAGCAGGAGCCGATGCGTTTGATGTGATTCGCTCGCTCATCATTGATCTTGACACTACAGAGTTGCTCGAGGAATCAGGCGTCGAAGTTGTCGCCGTGAAGAAGATGAATCTCGATCGTCTCTCGATTTCGATCGGGCAGATCCTTGATCGTCGCTATGCAGAACTCACGCCAGAGATTGCGAAGAAGGTGAAGCCGCTCGTCATTGCTGATCCGCGCACTTCGAGTCTGCTGGTCGCTGGTGGACCTGAAGACATTGCGATCGTGCGTCAGATCGTCGCCAAGCTTGACGAAATCCCGTCGAATCCTGCGGTGGGCGTGCATGTGTTGGCGCTTGCTGCCGCGCGCGCGGAAAGCATTGCGCCGCGCATTCAACAACTCATGCGTGATCGCGCAACTTCGCTCGGCATGGCGCAAACGCCGAGCGACGCGGTGTCGATCGTGCCTGATGTTGCGTCTAACGCGCTCATTGTTGCAGCAAGCGAAGAGAACCTCGAAGTTGTGAAGGGCCTCGTTGACTTGCTCGCGAAGGCCGCGCAAGAGCAACTCGCCGGTCGACCGTTTGAAGTGATCGTGCTCAAGAAGACGACTGCGTCGGAGATGGTGCGTCTGCTCAATGAGATGTATGTCGCCGAAGAGAATCGTCGTCGCGGAGCCAACAGCGTGCAAGTGAGCGCCGATGCGCGACTCAACGCGATCATCGCCAGCGGACCCGAAGCCGACATCAGCGCGATTCAACGACTCGTCGCTGAACTCGATGGCGCGAAGCCACAGTCCGTCGTCGAGATCAAATACATCACGCTGCAAGGCGCGAATGTGCAGGAAACCGTTGGCCTCATTCAGTCAGTGCTCTCAGGCAATTCGCTCGCGGGTCGTGGCGGTCAGCAAGCGACGATCGTGAAATATCTGAAACAACTCGACGGCACTGAAGTAGACGGCGCAAGCGCGGGCGAGATCGAGATGGAAATTTCGGCAGCCACGCGGCAGTCAATTTCGTTGACGCCAGACATTCGCACCAACACCGTGATCGTGCGCGCGCCGAAGGAATCGATGGAACTCATCGAGCGCATGATTCGCGATCTCGACAACTCGACGAGTGGTAGTCAAAACATTCGCATCTTCAAACTCGTGAATGCTGATGCCGATGCGATGGCGCGCATCTTGAAGGAGCTCTTTAATCTGCGTCAAGCGGGCAACTTGTATGTGCTGAAGCCGCGCGAAGACTCCGATCCTGCTGCGCTCAACTCCGCGGAAAACCTCGCTGCTGCTGCTGCGGCAACTGGCGCCGGCGCCTCCACGATTGGCTCTGATCTCACGCTTGTGCCCGATGATCGGCAGCAACTCTCGATCACGGTTGACGATCGCACGAACTCGCTGCTTGTGAGCGGCACGCCGAACTATCTCGATCTTGTTGAGACGGTGGTGAAGGAACTCGATCTTCAAGAGGCGAACCAGCGCGACACCTATGTTTACAAACTCAAGAACGCGACGGCTACGGAAGTCGCTCGCGTTGTCAATGAGTTTGTGAGTGAAGACCAGCGCAAGATTCTTGAGACGCTTTCCGCCGATGAACTGCCGAGCTCGTCGAAGTTGCTTGAGCGCGAAGTGACGGTAGTGGGCGATCAGAAGTCGAACACAGTGCTGGTGAACGCGAGTCCGCGCTACTTGGAAAAAGTGCGCTCGATCATCGATGAACTTGATATTGATCCGCCGCAAGTGCTCATTCAAGTGTTGCTTGCTGAAGTGTCGCTCGATACTAGTGATTCGATCGGACCTGAGTTTGGCATCGCGAAATTCGGCGACTTCAAAGCAGTTGCTGGAATGGGCGGCGTGCCTGGCATCGGTGGACGCACGGGCAATCAGTTGCTCGGTTCGCTCTTCACGAACTCAGGCACACCGAATGTCGCGATCGGTTCGGAGGATTTCGAACTCCTCATTAACGCTCTCGCGTCGCAAAGTCGCGTGCAAGTGTTGTCGAATCCATCGGTGATGGTGGAGAACAATTCTGAGGGCTTCATCCAAGTGGGCGAGACCGTGCGTCTTCCCGATTCGGTGAGTTTCTCGGCGGCAGGACAGCAATCGAGCGTGACCGCTGAAGACATTGGCATCTTGTTGCGCGTGACACCATCGATCAATCCTGATGGGTTTGTGCGCATGGAGATCGAGCCAGAAATCTCGCGTCTCTCGCTGCAGACCACGCAGATTTCGGAGAACTTCAACAGCCCGGTCGTGACGCGTCGACGCGCGACCACCACGGTCACTGTGAAGGATGGTCAGACGGTTGTCATCGGTGGACTCATCAGTGACCGCTTCGAGCGCGTCGATAAGAAGATTCCGCTGCTCGGCGACATCCCCGTGCTCGGCGCGTTGTTTCGGCAGTTCAGAGAGAACTCTTCGAAGACCGAGTTGCTCATCGTGCTCACGCCGCATGTGGTTCGATCACCAAGTTCTGGTGGCGATGGTGGTGCAGCGCTCACTTCTGAGGCGGTGAAGAAACTCACGCTGCCCCCTGAGTTGATCGAGCAAATTCGCAAGGGCGAACTCGAAGGCATGAGCGTGAAAACTTCGAGCGATGGAAGCGTGGAAGCGCCGATTGGTGCACCGAGTGAACCAGCCGCGGTGGATGCGCCGGTGAGCGCGCCTGTGAACACGACTCCTGTCACAAAGCACGACCTCAATCCTCCAGCGACCGCGAATGCACCAGCTAAGCCAGGATCAAGTTTGTGATGCGCGCTCACATGGCAGCTGCAGTCAGTTTCTCGTGCGTCGTGTGCTATTGCATCGCGTGCGAAACGACAACGACAACATCCGACGGAACCGCGCCCGCCGTGAAGCCGACGCAAGGACCCACGACGCCAGCGGGAACGATTCCAAATGCGATCGCGATCACTTTTGCGCCAAAGCCCGCGGATACCAACGGTAATCTGCTTCCTGACACGCTGCATGTGACTTCGTATCTCTTCGCGCGTCCGCATCCCGCGCCGTTTTTCGCAGAAGGTTCCTTTCACTTCTCGATCTATCGAATGGGAACTAGCGGAACTCCGCAACTGCCTGCTCTCGATCCGTTGCGCGCATGGGTGTTTGATGCCGCGGCGGTCAATGCTGCGCGCAGTGTTGCTCTCGTAGGCCCGTGCTACGAATTCGAGTTGTCGCTGCTTGACGATGGTGGAAGCGACAACTTGTCCGTTGACAGCGTCGATCTGGTCTCATGGTTTGAACCGATCGGAACGACTGATCGCGTCTGGCTGCGCGGCGTGCGGAGCGTGCAGTTCCCGAAGCCCATGAAGTGAGCAGCGAAGTAAGCAGCAAAGTAAGCAACGCAAAACGCATGAAGCCTGCCGCAACGCGACAGGCTTCATGTATTTCAACTGGGGATCCTAGATTTGAACTAGGACAAAGTGAATCAGAATCACTTGTGCTACCGTTACACCAATCCCCAAAGGGGTGTGCGGCGCATGATAGCCGCAGCGCTCACGCGCGACAGTCGGTCCCTCCGCGATGGTCCTCACTGACTCGAAGTCAACGCCGTCGGCGAGACGATCCGCGCAACCCACAGAGTCCAAGAAGTGCCAATGCGCTCGGCGCAGGGACATAGGTCACATACATGTCAATCATGGAGCGGTAGGTTATGACTCGGTACACGGGAACATCGAAGACGAGTCCGCCGAGCCCGTCGGAATTGTCGGCCACCCAACCGTTGATTGTTCCATCGACTGAGTATGCGTGAATCCATGGATTCGAGACGCCCGACCACCACGCGAAACTCGTGATTGGTGTGTCAAAGTTGAACACTAAAGGCATGGCTGAAAAGCTGGTGTTGGTGATGACCGCGCTGTGATCGGTGTCAGTCGCAGTCCACGCCCCGAACACGCCGTATTCATACGTGCTTGACCACTGCTGGGCACTCAAGTGCAACCCCTGCGAAGCCCAGGCCTCGTTGACCCACATTGCTTGGTGGTCGGGAGGCACCACGAAGTCGAAAGTTGTGTATGAACCAACAGCGTTCTCCCACTCGGCGAAATCGTCGTAGTAGGTCCACGGTCCGGTCGGCGGTTCGTCGGTCGCGTGTGCTACTTGGAGCACCAACATCGGCCAGATCCCCACCGCGCAGTTGATCCGTCGCATCGTGCTGCGTGCGTTCCTTCTCATTGCTGGCCTCCTTCAAGAGAGCATCGAACTTCGGTGATGACCGCCATTTTCGTCTCTTCACAGAGACCGTCGAGAAAACATGCAAAATCGTGGCAGCACGCACAGCCGTACGGCCCTTGACGCCCAATGCTCCCGTGAAGGGACACGATGAGTTGTCGCACGCCACAGCAAACCGCTTTTGTTTGCGTTATAAGTCAAACTGCATCGCTTGACAATACATCATGACCTCGCCTGAAAATGATGAACGACGGCTCCCACACCGCGTGGGAACGATCCACGCGCGCGCTTCGAATCTATCTGGCGGGAAGAAACTGCTCCGCAATCTGAATCGCATTGAGCGCCGCGCCTTTGCGGATCTGGTCACCACATACGAAGAGTGCGACGCCGCGATTGCCCGCAATGCTCTGATCCATTCGGATGCGTCCGACGAGCACGTCGTCGCCACCTGCAGCATCAAGCGGTTCTGGAAATCGATTTGCACTTCGATCATCGACGATGCGCACGCCTGGCGCTTTCGCAAGAAGCGCACGCACTTCGGCTTCACTTGTTGCGCGCGCGAACTCAAGATGAATCGCTTCAGCATGCGCGCGCAGCGTCGGAACGCGCACGCAGGTTGCACTGATGCGCACTGTGTCGGATTCCCACATGCGCCGCGTCTCAGTGAGCAGTTTGCGTTCTTCTTCGTTGTAGCCATCGTCACCCACTGCGGAGTTGTGGCTGAAGACATTGAAGAGGTACTGGCGACCGAAGATCGTCGTATCCATCGCCGTGCCTGCGGCGAACGCGTGCGCTTGTGATTCGAGTTCAGCCATCGCAGACGCGCCCGCGCCCGACGATGCTTGATAGGTGGCGACCACCATGCGCTCAACGCCAATCGCGCGATGAAGCGGTGTGACTGCGACAAGAGCGACGATGGTCGAACAGTTTGGATTCGCAATGATCGCGGCGTGATGAATCGACGAAAGTGCCTGAGGATTCACTTCAGGGACAACGAGCGGACATTCCGCATCGGCGCGAAACGCACTTGAGTTGTCAATGACCAAAGCTCCTGCCTCGCGAAACTTCGGCGCCCACTCTTTCGAAATGCCTTTGCCAGCCGAGAAAAGCACGAGGTCGATTCCTTCAGGCATTCCATGCTCAAGCGCTTCAACTGCGATGCTCGTGCCGCCAAACGGAATGCGCGTACCGACCGAGCGAGGCGACGCGAATAATCGCAGCGCCTTCATCGGAAACGCGCGCTGCTCGAGAATCGAAATCATCTCGCGGCCAACAGCGCCGGTAGCGCCGATGATTGCAACGGTTGGTGAGTGTGGAAGTCGCAGCATGAGCACATTGATCGTAACGCGACTCACCGCTCGCGACACGCCGTCACGCGCACTATGCTGCGCGTATGCCCGCCACACTCGCGCTCGACAAGCACAGTTCTGACGCCGTCACTGAAGGCGTGCGAATCACCGTTCGCCCTGCGTTTTTGGCTGCGCAATCATCGGCGAGCGACAAGCGATTTCTCTTCAGCTACAGCGTGACGATTCGCAACGAGGGCACGAAATGCATCCGTCTTGCTTCACGGCATTGGCGAATCGTTGACGGTGACGGCGACGAGCGCCTCATCGACGGTGACGGCGTGGTCGGCGAGCATCCTGAACTGAACCCTGGCGACAGCTTCGAGTACTCAAGCTTTTGCCCGATGCGCACCGCATGGGGCACGATGGAAGGCCACTACGCCTTCGAGCGCGAAGGCGTGAGATTCGACGCGAAAGTCGGCCGTTTTTTCTTGGTGTCGTGACGGGCGCAGCGCCGACTGCGGTCTGCACAGCACGCGACCGCGAACCCCACGGCTCAAGCAAGAGCCGATTCATCTCGGCGCGCATCCAGAGAAGCCCGTGAGCACGAGCGAGCTCTGCACGATGGGGTGGAAGGGCGACGCGCTCGTCATATCCGTTGCGCCAGGGTGGCTGAGCTTGGACTCAAACCTGGTCATTGGGTTGGCATGTGTGATGCTGGTTATGGCTGGATTCTTAGGGGGACGCATGCGCAAGAGTTCACGCAGCGCTCACGCGTGATGCGTTGACGAACGAGGGCAACCCGCTTCACTCACCTCAGGAATACGCCAAGGTTCGCGGCCACGCAACCAGATTCGCATGATGCTTCACGCGTTCGAGCGTCGCTTCCGCGACCACATTTGCGCGCGCGCAACCAGCTTTGAGAATGTCGAGCACGAGGTCATCGCGGCCTTCGTACTTCGCGCGGCGTTCGCGCATTGGCTCGAGCAACTCGTTGATCGCAGCGGCAACTTCAAGCTTCACATGTCCATCACCAATGTCGGCACCCGCGGCATACTTCGCTTCGAGTTCCTTCACGCGCGCTTGGTCCTTGATGAAGATGCGGACATATTGGAAGAGCACATTGGTCGTGTCGCCAGGCTCCGTCGCACTCTGGCGACCGGTGAAAATCTTCTTGACCTTCTTCTCAACTTCCTTCGCGCTATCGCCAATGAAGATCGCGTTGTTGAGCGATTTCGACATCTTGTTGACGCCGTCGATGCCAGCGAGTCGACCGACTTCACCGACATCCGCGCGCGGCACAGGAAACACGCCACCGCCTTTGACATGATCGTCGTCTTCGATGTGTTCATCAACTTTGCAGAATATTTGATTGAAGCGCCGCGCCACTTCGCGCGTGAGTTCAAGGTGCGGCACTTGATCTTCGCCAACAGGAACGCCGACAGGGCGAAACGCAAGAATGTCCGCGGTTTGACCAACGGCGTAGAGCGGGAAACCAAACGAGTAGGTTTCGCCGAGACCCTTCAATTCAATTTCGGTCTTGAGCGTTGGATTACGCATGACGCGATTGAACGGCAGCAACATCGCAAACAGAAAGGTGAGTTCAGCGATCGCGGGAATTTCACTTTGTAGAAAGATCGTTGCCTTCTCGGGATCAATGCCCATCGCGAGATAGTCGCGCACGATGCCGATTGAGTCGCGCTTGATCTCTTCCGACTTCGCCAGCCGCGTGGTGTACGCGTGCATGTTGGCGATGATGAAGTAGCAATCGTGCGAGTCTTGCAACTCCACGCGTCGCTTCACGCTGCCAACCCAGTGACCGAGGTGAAGGCTTCCAGTCGGCGTGTCGCCCGTGAGAATGCGGGGCTTGTGATGGATCGTGTCGAGGGTGCTCATGGTGATTGGGCGAGGGAGTCGAGAGAGTCAGAGTATCGGCAATTGCAGGGGATTCGCGCGAAGTGCGCGCGTCAGGGTCCGCTGAGCGTGAGCGCGACATTCGCACCATTGAAGAGTCCGTGCAGGATCGCTGGCGCAACGATGCCGCCCGTGCGTTCGCGTAAGACGCTCAGCGCAAAGCCGAGAATGAACAGCATCACGAGTCCTGCAGAACGCGCTTCAGGCGCAAGCACCGACCAGTGGACAAGCGTGAAGAGCAGGGCAGTGGTCGCGCACGCGCCGAGCGCGCCAACACCGATGCGCCGCATCGAAGGTTGCAACAGTCCGCGCCAGCCAGCTTCTTCCGCGAGTGGCACAAGAATGACGACATGCGCGAGCGTGAGCATGGTGAAGAGCGTGTCTTCCTTCGCTTTCATGATGCTCAATGTTTCGTGCGCGACTTCAGGCGCAGGCGGTGCGCCGAGCGCGACCTGAATCAAGTTGATGACAAACGCGGCCACTGCGACGATCGGCGTGACGAGGAGGAACGCGATGACTCCGCTGAACACGATGCGCGTCGCGGACACTCGCGTTTCACTGACTCGCACAAACCACATCGAGCCAATCACCGCGAGCGCGACGAGCAACTGCGCAAGGTTCCCACCGGCTCCTCGTAGCAGTCGAAGATAATCCGCGTCGATCGTTGCCACGCCTTCGAGCGCGCCCACGAGCGACGCCGCGATCGAACCTACCACCAGAAACAGCAGCATCGCCAACACGCCGAGCAACGGATCACTCGGCACGCGGCCAAGCGCGTCAGCAGGGCAGCGCAGCAGCCGTTTCCACACAATCATGCCGCTCGCACAGAGCGCGAGCACAATCAGCGCGACTGTCGCATTCGGATTCTGCCCCGCGACCGCCGCTTCAGATTGAAGCAGCACGGCGGGGATGTCGATACATGAGTCAGCTCCAACGCGCACAGGTCTCCTAGTTCTGTCGGAAAGTACCAAACGGACGAATGCATGCAGGCAGTACTGAAGGACATCGTCGCGAGAAAGTTCATGGAAGTTGCAGCGGCGAAGAAGGCCGTGACGCTCGATGAGCTCAAGGAGCGCATCACTGAACTTGGTCGACCGCGCAATTTCTTCGGCGCGCTCGTCGATCGGCGTCATCCTGATCTCACGCATGTCATCGCTGAAGTGAAGCGGCAGAGCCCCAGTGCGGGCATCATTCGCGCCGACTTTGACCCCGTCGCGATCGCAAAGTCCTACGCCGCTAACGGCGCGAGTGCGATCTCGTGCTTGACGGATGAGCAGGATTTCGGCGGGAAACTTGAGTACATCCACATGATTCGCGATGCGATCAAGTTGCCGGTGCTGCGCAAGGACTTCATTGTCGACATCTATCAGGTGTGGGAATCACGCGCGGCGGGGGCGGATGCGATCTTGCTTATCGCGGAAGCGTTACCTGAACGCGACATTATTGACTTTCAGATTCTCGCTACCGAACTCGGCATGACGACGCTCATCGAAGTGCACGATGTCGAAAATCTCTTGCGCGCAACCAACATCGTCGGCTTTCCGCGCGCGAGTTACTCGCTGCTCGGCATCAACAATCGCGATCTGCGAACGATGAAGACTTCGCTTGAGCATTCGATGCGTCTCGCGGAATTGCTCGAAGACACCAGCGTGCTCGTGAGCGAGTCGGGCATTCGCACGCCCGAAGATCTCAAGCGTTTGCGCGCGCACGGAATTCACATCGCGCTCGTCGGCGAGCACCTCATGCGTCAGCCTGATCCAGGCGCCGCACTGCGCGAATTGCTGAGTTGAATGCCGGCCGACCGCAGTGCGACGGCGGGACATCCAACAAGTATTGTGGACTTTCGGGCAGAGATCACCGTGTTGCTGCGGGCGGTCTGGATTGCGGTCGTCTCAAAATGCGAAAATCATGTCAATCAACTTCGCGAACACGCCCTTTTCGGCGGTGTTGCGGAGCTCGCCCGCTGTCTCTTTCTTGACTACGGCGTCGGCGACGCGGTGCGAGAGCACTTGGTTGTTCGCGTCGACGTCTTCTGGACGGCAGATACCGCCGAGAGTGATGATCTGGCTCTCGCCGTCGTTGACGATCTCGCGGCGGGCTTCAAGTACGAGTAAACCGTTCGGGCGGACATCAACAATTTCAGCGGTCACGCGCGCGGTGAACTCATCGGTGCGCGCGTAGTTAGCTTTGCCTTTGAAGTTTTTGTCGCCGCCAGCAGCGACGGCAGGGAGGTCGCCGTCGTCCATCGGCGACATAAAGGTGTCACCGAATCCCGTTGGATCCATGCTGACCCATGCATCGACGGCGGCGCTCATGTCATACGACTTCTCCGACTTCGCGTCGGAAGCGCTCTTCGATTTGCTTGACTCGCTCACGACGATCGTGACCAGATCATGCACGGCAAAAGCGCGTGGTTCAGGCTCTTGCACAGCGAAAAGACTGCCTGGATCGTTGATGACATTGCCACGCGGATCAAGCGGCGCGCGGTCTTGGGTTGCGAGCGCGTTGGCTGCGAGCGACTTCGTTGGCATGGCGATGGGCTTCTCTTCATCGCGAAGAACTCGCGCGCCGACCTTCGGAGCTTCGGGCAAAGGGCTGCGCACTCCAGCATCGGTTGCGGCAAGACACACAGCAAGAACAAGTGGATGAAGCATGAGCGATATTCCGTGAGTGAAAGAAACGAGTGCGTGCGTTAGCGAATGACGGCGCGGCCTTGACCAACGACTTCAGCGGAGAGCGCGAGTGCGCCGCGATGGCGCGCGCTGCCTGCGCGTTGCAGTGCGATGATGTCGCCTGTGGAACCGTCTTCCATTGCGATCGCTTCAATTTCAATCGCGACCATGCCGACTTCGCGACGAACCATCACATGATCGTTGCGACGAATGGCGAGCTCGCGAGCGAGGTCATTGCTCTCGATGATTGAACCTGCAGGGATCGTGCGAGCAAGCGTGCTGGCGTTCACTTCGTCTTGTTGCGCGACGCGTGACGCGACGCTTGGCGCAAGGAATTGCTCATCACTCTTGAAGGACACACTGTCGAGCGCGGCGCCACGGCGAAGATCGCATTCGGTCACGCACGCCACACGCGAGAGTCGAGGTTCGATACGCACGCGCTCGCGCGAGACGCTCTTTACGCCTTCATACGCGACCACTTCCATGTCAATGCGATCGGTCTTCAGTGCGCTGCGAGGAATGATTTCGTAGCGAAGCCCGGGCTTTGCCGCGAGTTTCGCGAGATCAGCATCACGAATGTAGAGGCGCATAGTGCTCGCGTCATCACCAAACGCATTGCTCACGAGATTGCACACGATGCCCAGTGGTGTGAGTTGCGAAGCAAATTCACGAGGATCCGTCAAGGTCTCGGTCTTGACGGTTGCGACGGAAGCTGAGGGAGTCTGCACGTTCACAACAAGACTCGCGGCCACTTCCGCAGCGCGTCCACGCAAAGGACGCACGACGGTTGTGTTGCCACTGAAGCGAATCAACTTGAGGTCCGCGCCCGCGGCAGCGAGCTTCTGCCGCAGCATGTCCACGCTTACTTCAAAGGCGCCGCTATCAGCGGTGGCGATTTCAAGCGTCGCAAACTTCTCAACCGCCGCGCCATCAAGCGTGGCGACTTCAGCAAGTGTGACGGTCGCGCCATGCGACACGCGTACAGCGCTGCGCAGCGTGACCGCGTCGGCAAACGCACCGCAGCCACACACAGACGCGGCGAGCAAAGCAAAGATGGAAGTGAGTCGGTTCATGTTAAATCTCGTGTTGGTTCGCAAGTGCAGTCTCAGAATGATTCACTCAACTCAGCGCATGGCGAGGTTGGTGATGTTCTGAAGTGTTTCGTTCGAGGCTTGGATGACTTGACTGTTCATTTCGAAAGTTCGTTGCGTCTTAATGAGCGAAACCAGTTCCGTCACTGGATCGACATTCGACGCTTCAAGCGCGTTGTTCTGTATGCCGCCGAACCCATCAATCGAAGGTTGCCCCTCAAGCGGTTCGCCACTAGCCGCAGTTTGCAAGTAGACATTGCCGCCGATCGTTTCAAGCCCTGTTGGATTCACAAAGCGCGCGATGGTGATCTGTCCAAACTCCTGCGGATCAGCTTGACCAGGGACTGAGCCCGACACAATGCCGTCTTGCGAGACATTGAGTTGACTCGCATCTGGTGGAATCGTAATCGCAGGAATAAGCCTATATCCAGGCGCATTTCCGAGCACAAGTTGCCCCTCGGCGTTGGCGATGAAGTTTCCTGCGCGCGTGTAACCGATGCCTGTGCTCACTCCTGATGGCAACTCCACTTGGAAGAAGCCATCACCATTGATGAGCATGTCCGACCACTGCGTCGTGGTCTGCGTTGGTCCTTGCGTGAAGTTCAACTGCGTGCCTGAGATCTGGGTACCGAGACCCACATACAAACCCGTTGGTCGCTGCGACGCGTTGCCCGCTGGCAATCCCGGTTGGTCGAACTCTTGATAGAAGAGATCTTCGAAATTCGCGCGCGAAGCTTTGAAACCATTGGTGTTGGCGTTGGCGAGATTGTTGGCAATGACATCGAGGCTTGTCGAGCAAGCGCTCATGCCAGACGCTGCGGTGTTGAGGGCGATGTAGCTCATAGTGTGTTCCGTTGAGTAAGGTCAGTCATCACGAGAAGCGGCCGAAGGTGTCGAGAAGCCGTCCAGTGGCTTGGTCGTGGGATTGCATCATGCGAGTTGAAAATTCAATGCCGCGCGACACGCTCACGAGTTCCGCGAGTGTGGCGACGGGATCAACGACACTCTCTTCAAGTGCCTTCTGGCGCACAGCCGTTGCATCAGGCGCTTTGTTCACGCGACCACCTGCAAGACGCATCGCGTCGCGGCCTTCTTTGCGAAGTTTCGCGAGGTCTTCAGGAACAACCACAGCAATGCGCGCCACATCGGTTCCCGATTGCGTGACGCGACCCTTGGTGTCGATCGCGACATTTGGATCATCGGAATCAAGCACGATCGGCGAGCCCTTGGTGTCAAGAATCGCTGCGCCAGTTGCCGCAAGCACAAGTCGTCCCGCAGGATCTCGCGCTAACGCACCAGCGCGAGTGAGGAGTGCGTCCTTGGAACCGCGCGAATTCTTCGGCATTTCAAGCATCAAGAAGCCTTCACCTTCGAGCGCGATGTCGAGCTGCGAGCCTGTGTCGCGCACGCTGCCTTGACGAAGATCCATCGTGCTCGGATGAAAGAGGGAGCCGCCGCCCAGAGCGTCGAGCATGGTGTTCGTGTCGGAGTACACACCTGCACGCTCGAGGTTTTCAGGTTGGCGCGCCGAGAGCGAGAGCATGTCGGCCTTGAAGCCGACAGTCGTCGCGTTGGCAAGATTGTTCGCCACCGTGTCGAGGCGGCGCATGCCCGTGATGGCTCCAGCGGTGGCGAGGTGAAATCCGTAGTTCATGCTGAGGCTCCTGTCGCGGCTGCGTTTGAACGCGCCGAGGAGTCAGAAGCAATGCGTGCGCCAGCGTCATGAGGCGCGGGATGCAAGCGCCAGAGGAAGCCGCAGCTGACACCTTCGAGTGGAATCACGCGGCCTTCGCCTTCGTTGAGGTTGGTCAAGAGGTCGGTAAAGACAGCGTCTTGGTCGCGTCGATTGGCTTTGAGAAGTCCAGCGGCTTGAGTCTGCGCGAGGGCAAGTCGAGGAGCGCGAGCGCGGTGGTCGTTGGCGGCAAGGCGCGCGGCTCGCGCAATGGCTGCGCCGATCAGGTCGAGCGTGGGCAGTTCTTGCGCGTTGGGCGCAAACACGCTGTTTGGCGCGGAAATCGCGCGGAAAACAAGTCGGTCGGCGGCGTGGGTTTCTGGTTGCATAGGGCACTCCTTGCCTGTTTTGATTGGGATCGACCTCCTGTCGAAACCCGTCGCGCATCACTTGCAACGCGTGTGCCAAGGGCTGAACCAAGCGCGCGGCATCTTTGACGGCGAGCGCAGCGAAACGCCGATTCCTTCAACTTGCTCACGCCCTCGACGCCGCCAACACCGACAACTTCTGCGACGGCTACTCCAACCTCGTCGGCCGCACCGATGGCTCCGAAAGGCATTGCCACGGAGACTCCAGGTTTCAACGCGGGACTGCGTCGCTTCCTCATGTACATCCGTGTCGAGTGCGGCTTGGCTGCGTCAACCATCGAGACCTACAGCCGCGACATTGATGATCTTGTGGGCGATCTGCTCACGCGCGGCGTCACGCAAGCGTGCGATGTACAGCCCGCGCATTTGGTTGAACATGTGCGCTTCCTTTCACGAAAGCGCGAGCTCGATCCATCCACCATCGTGCGCCACATCTCGACGGTGCGCGTGTTCTTCAAATTTCTCCACGCAAGTCGGCTCATTGAAGAGAACCCTGCGCGTCTTCTCGAGCGACCAAGTAAATGGCGAAAGGTGCCGAATGTGCTTTCGCCGGCGCAAATGCGCAAGTTGGTGACGGCGCCCACGGCGGATCACGGCGACCTTCATCTGCGCGACCGTGCAATTCTTGAACTCATGTACGCGGCAGGTTTGCGCGCAAGCGAAGTCGGCAGCGTGCGATTAAACCAGTGGTTTCCAACGCTTGCCTCGATGACCGTGATTGGCAAAGGCAACAAGCAGCGGATTGTTCCAGTGGGCATGGAAGCTGCGAATGCGATTACTCGTTGGCTTGAGAAGCAGCGCGCTGACATTGTGCAGGGAAATGAAGCGCAGGCCGATCACCGACTCTTCGTCTCAACGCGCGGCAAACCACTCGAGCGCGTGGCGGTGTGGATGTTGGTGAAGAAGTACGCGATTATTGCGGGTCTTCACGGCGTGCATCCGCATGTGTTGCGCCACAGTTTTGCCACGGATTTGCTCCGCGGCGGCTGCGACTTGCGAACGGTTCAAGAGTTTCTCGGCCACGCCAGCGTGGTGACGACGCAGATCTACACGCATGTCGACAAGTCACGCATGCGCGAGGTGGTGAAGAAATTCCATCCGCGCTTTGACGACTGACAAAAGCGCGGACAACCAAGCGCGAGTCAGCAGCGAATCAGATAATCTGCGCCGATGCTGCAAACTGATCCATGTGTGCTCGTGATCTTCGGTGCATCGGGCGACCTCACCAAGCGCAAACTTGTGCCTGCGATGTATGAGATGTTCACGCGTGGACAGTTGCACGCGTCGAGTGTGATTCTCGGCAGCGCGCGTTCGCTCAAGACTGATGACCAGTGGCGCGATGAACTCAAGCCTTGGGTGCAGCAAGCGAATGGCTTTGACGAAGCGAAGTGGATCGAGTTTGCCAAGCGCATCTTCTATTGCGCGGGCGATGCGACCACTGCGGAAAGCTATCCGCCGCTGCAAGCGCGTCTCGAGGAACTCGCCTCAAGCCGCGGAACTCGCGGCAATTTGCTGTTCTTTCTTTCGGTTGCTGAAACGCTCTATGAACCGATCGTTGAACAGATCGATGCTGCGGGACTCGTAACCGAAGGCAAGCGTTGGTGCTCGATTGATCAAACCGCAAAGAGTTGGCAGCGCATCATTGTCGAGAAGCCGTTTGGTCGTGACGCAGTGAGTGCAGCGAGTTTGAATCGCACGCTCGGTCGCGCGTTTGAAGAAGAGTCGATCTATCGCATCGATCACTACCTCGGCAAGGAGCTCGTGCAGTCGCTGCTTGTGTTGCGCTTTGGCAATTCGATCTTCGAACCGCTGTGGAATTGGCAGTACATCGATCATGTGCAGATCACTGCGGCCGAAACTGTGTCGGTCGGTCAGCGCACGGCGTTTTATGATCAGACAGGCGCGATTCGCGACATGATCCAGTCGCACTTGTTTCAGATTCTCGCGTTTGTGGCGATGGAGCCGCCGACGCTCTACACGCCTGAAAATGTGCGTGCGGAGAAGATCAAGATCATTGACGCGATCACGATTCCGACTGCGGAAGAAGTCGCTTCGCACTGCGCGTTCGGTCAATTCGCCTCCGATGGCAAAGAAGCCGCGTACAACGAACTCGCTGGCGTTGCCAAGGATTCGACCACCGAAACCTACGCAGCGATCAAGGTGCACTTCGACAACTGGCGCTGGGCGGGCACGCCGTTCTACATTCGCAGCGGCAAGAAACTCGGCACCAAGCGCACTGAAATCGTCGTGCAGTTCAAACCACCTGCTGCGAATCTCTTCCGCAAAGTGCCTGGTTTCGGCGCGGAAACTCCAAACCGTCTCGTCATCGAAGTCGCGCCGCGCGAGCGTTGTCAGTTGCGCTTCGAAGTGAAAGTGCCAGGCTTTGGTTTGCGTGGCGCGAATGTCGACATGGAACTCGACTACGCGGATCACTTCAAAGCCGAGCCCGTCGAGGCGTATGGGCCGCTCATCATCGACGCGATGCGCGGCGATCAAACGCTCTTCAAGCACCGCATCGAAGTCGAAGGCGCGTGGAACGCAGTGATGCCGTTCTTGGATGCGCGTTCAACTGCTGCGCGCGCGAACATTCATGCGAACTACGCATGCGGTTCGTGGGGTCCAGCATGCGCGGATGAGTTGCTCGCGCGCGACGGTCGCGCGTGGCGCAATGAAGCGTGATGACTGAACAGAGAGGCTGCATGCATGAGTGAAGGACCGACCCAACCGTACGAATTGCTCGACGAAACGCCTGAATTCCCGCGGCTTCCAGGCCATGTGGTCGTCAGCGCCGACGCGAACGCTGCGCTCGACGCCCTCGGCGCCGACTTGTTTCTGCACGCGAAAAACTGCGTGCGAACTTTCGGCGACTTTCATCTCGCACTCAGCGGCGGCAGCACGCCGATGCCGCTGTACGAGCGTCTGATGATCGACCCGCGCTTTCGCGAGTTTCCGTGGCGACGCACGCACTTGTGGATCGTCGATGAACGCTGCGTGCCGTTCGATCACGAGAAGTCAAACTTTCGGCAGATTCGCGAGATGATCGTCGAGCACTCCGACATTCCTCCGTCGCAGGTGCATCCAATGCTTGCCGATCAACCTGATGCCGCCGAAAGATATGAAGCGGAGTTACGCGAAGTACTCGGCTGGCGCGAGAAGGGTCACGATCGACTCGACTTCGTATTGCTCGGCATGGGTGACGAAGGTCACACCGCGAGTTTGTTTCCGCATTCGATTGCGCAAACGGTGACGGATCATTTCGTCGCGTTCAATCGCGGTCCCACCGTCGTGCCGCCTGATCGCGTGACGATGACCTATCCGCTCCTCAACAGCGCGCGCTTCATTGCCGCGCTCGTGCTCGGAAAGAAAAAGGCGCAGATGATTCATCGCATCGCAACCGATGTGGACAACGCGAGTGAGATTCCGATCAAGGGCATCGCGCCCATTGGCGGCGAATTGCGCTGGTATCTCGATACCGAAAGCGCGCGCTGGCCGAGTTAGCGCGGCGTATTCCTGCGAATGACACACGACGATCCACCACGCGCCCTCGGTTTCGTCGGAGCGTTTCTCGCGCGCGACATGCCGAAGTCTGCGCGAAATGCTACGGCGCTTGCTCGACTGGCCGCGGTGTATGTGGTGATCGCCATCGCAACGATTGTGCTGCTGCGCGTGGGCGCGCTTGGTAAGCCCTCCAGCACCGTCGCACGCGGAGCAACGAGTGAACTGACTCTCGAATTCGTCGTCTGTTTCAGCGTCCTTGCCATGCTGGTGCTCATCAGCATTGCGCGGATCTGGTCAGTCGGCACGCTCGCGCAACTCTCACGCGCCGGTGCGTGTCTTGAATGCTCGCATCCAATGCGAGAGGGACAGACGCGCAACACGATTTGCCCTGAGTGCGGCAGACCACAGCGCGCTTACGATTTCCCCACACCGTCGCGATCACGCACGATTCGTCGCCTTCTTGTGATCTGGATGTTTGTTGTGGGATTGGTCGTACTCATTGCACTCATGGCAATGGGCGGAGTATGGAACTACCTCTTCGGCAACTCTCCGCGGAGTCCGCAGACGGGATTCCTCGCCATGATGCTCCTCGTCGGCCTCGCACAAATATTTACATTGATCGACACGCTCATCGAAACAGGCGTCGCCGCGCGTCAAGATCGCGTAGATCATTGAGGGAAGATTCCGCGCGGTGAGTCTATGGAAGATCAGCGCAAGCGCGCAGGCTTCGGCACTTCCATTGCGTCGCGCAGGAAGCGCGAGCGGGTTTCGATGCCGCTGATGTTTGCGCCGCAACTCACGATGCAACGCGTGCGCGCGCGGGTGA
>QWPU01000060.1 GCA_003671065.1 Planctomycetota bacterium
CGTTCGACCTCATGACCCAAGCCGACCTTTAGACTGCGTACGACCACCCCGCAGCCCGCCCCGCAGACCGCCCTCGACATGCCCCGACGAGCGACCTACACCTCCGCCTGCATCGAAGCGCTTCCCGCGTTGATGTCGCGTGCGTCGAGTGAAGTGACCATGCGTCAGATGCTCGCGGCTGAAGCGATCATTCCGTCGATTGATCCGAACCAGCGCTATGTCCTGAGCGAGACGCTGTGCAAAGTTGTTGGCAATCACTTTCCTGCGTCAGCGGGGGAGAGTGTGCGCGGACGCGATCTGTGCGGCGATCTTGCGACGCTTGTGCTTGAACTTTCGGCGCACCTGACTCTTGATGGCAATGAACGCAGCGGCGGCGCTGCGTCGCCAGAAGTTCTTGCGGCTGAAATGGGCATCGCCTCGAAGACGCTGCAGCGATGGCGTCGCGATGGGCTGTGCGTGCATTGGATGAAGGAGAGCATCACGGCGCCAGTGCGCATTGCGATCTATCGATCCAGCGTTGAGTCCTTTGTTGCGAAGCATCGCACCGAGTGCGATCGTGCGTGCAACTTCAAGCGCTACAACCACGCCGAGCGCGCGAGGATTCTTGAGATTGGTCGCGCATTGGTCGCGAGCGGCGTCTCGCTGAATCTTGCCGCGAAAGAAGCCGCGCGACAAGTGGGGCGTTCGCATGAAGGCGTGCGTCTGCTCTTCTTGCGTGAAATTGGAATGCCGCGCGAGCCGCGACGCAGCGCTGGTGAAGTCGCAGCACGCTTTGCGGAGCGCGCATGGAGACTTGGCATTGAGCCCGCGCGCATTGCGCTGCGTCTGGAGCGCAGCGAGAGTTTGGTGCGCGCACTGGTCGATCGTCGCCGCGGAGAGATTCTGCGCGGCGCGCAGCCTTCGTGGGTTGAGCTTGCGACCTTTGATCTTCCTAATGCCGACGAAACTATTCCCAACGCAACTGCCGCAAAGAAGCCGCAATTGCTCGGACTTGTTGATGGCGACATGCTCGCGTCACTTGCGAGCGCACGCGCGTTGCGAAGCGAGTTTGCCAAAGACGGCCGCGCCGCCGCGGAACGCGATGAAACCCGCGCAGCCGCGATGCACTTTCTGATTCGTCGCGCGTCGAAAGCGATCGACGCACTTGCGCGTTGGCCTGATCGCGCGAGCCTTGATCGAATCGAAACTGATCTGCGCCGCGCGCTGCGCATTCGCGCCGTGCTTACTGAGCGCGGTCTTGTGCTCGCGTTAGTTCGTGCCGATCACT
The DNA here is from genome assembly GCA_003671065.1 of Planctomycetota bacterium. Classification (GTDB taxonomy): domain Bacteria; phylum Planctomycetota; class Phycisphaerae; order Phycisphaerales; family SM1A02; genus QWPT01. The sequence goes on from QWPU01000060.1 coordinate 1,268, forward strand.
ATTGCCACGGCGGGCCCGAGCGATTGCCTTCCGACGAACTCCGCGCGCTCGGTCGCGCGATCGTGGGCGCGGTGAGTGAAGTCGTGAACGCATTCGATCCCTCGCGCCAGAAGTTTGATCGCGCCGTGAATCTCGCGGCGGATTTTGCGCTCGCAAAACTCGTGAACGCGCGTCGCAGTAACCGCGCCGCCGCGCGCCACAGCACGGCTGTTCCGCTGCGTCTTCTCGGCACAGTTGCGCAGTGGCAAGACCTCGTGGACCCGATGCAACACCACGCAGATCGCATCGCGAACTTCATCGCGTCGCGCGGCCCTCACGCGGTTGCCGCCAAACTCCTCGCCCGCCGCTACGGCTGGTGCGGATTTGCTCCAAGCACCATCGAAGCGCTTGCTGAACAGGACCACACCACAGTCGCCCTCATGAGCCGCCGCCTGCGCAGCGCTGAGAACACCATCCGACACGCCGAGTGAATCGCGATCGTCAGACTGTTCAGCTCTCAGAAAATCCAAAGCCCAAAAAAGAAACGAGGCGCGCCAAACAGCGCGCCTCGCATTTTTTTGATTGATCCAAACACACCCAAGCACCAAAGGAAGCAGCCGCAGCTGCGCCCGCCCGCACACACACGCCCAAGCACCAAAGGAAGCAGCCGCAGCTGCGCCCGCCCAAAACTAGCGCTTGCTGAACTGATAGCGACGACGAGCGCCCGATTGGCCGTACTTCTTGCGCTCGACCTTACGCGCGTCACGCGTGAGGAAGTCGTGCTCGCGCAGGATTGGCTCGAGCGTTGGGTCGAAGCTGAGGACCGCGCGACCGAGGCCGAGCAGGGTTGCACCAGTCTGGCCTGTCGTGCCACCGCCGCAGGCGTTGACCTTCACATCGACCTTGCCCTTGAGGCCGGTCTTGTCGAGCACCGCGAGGATGTTCTGACGATCGCGCTCTTCAACGAAGAACTCAGCGAACGGCTTGCCGTTGATTTCGATGTCGCCCGTGCCACCCTTCATGCGAACGCGCGCCACTGCAGTTTTGCGGCGGCCTGTACCCCAATACCAGCCCTTGATGTCTGGTCCGCGGAGAATGCGGGTTGGCTTCGCGATAGGGGCTGGAGCAGCGGTCGTGGTCTCGTCGAGCATGGCGTCTTTCAATTCGTTCACGCGGGTTGCGCGTCTTTTTCGTGATTCGCGGCGTTTGTCACGCGCGCGAGCAATGTGCTGTTTCTAGTTCGAGTCGTGGTGAGTAATTCAGTTTCCGCGACGAGGTGCGCTCTTCGCCTTCGCCTTCTTGGCGAGATTGGCACCTGGCTTCGCTTCTGGCATTTCGTGACGCTCAGCAGTCGTTGCAAACTCGATTGGAGTCTGCGACGCATGCGTGTGCGACGCGCCTGCAAACACGCGCAAACGGGTGGAGAGCGAACGACCGTAACGACCCTTCGGCACCATGCGAAGAATTGCTTCGCTCACAAGGCGCGCAGGATTCGAATCGAGCTCTTGGCGATACGAGCGGATCTTGAGACCGCCTGGATATCCCGACCAACGACGGCGAGTCTTGTGATCGAGCTTGCGACCCGAGAGGACAATCTTCGACGCATTGGTGATGATCACCGCGTCGCCAGAGATGACACCAGGAGTGAACTCGGGGCGATGCTTGCCCATGAGAACCGTTGCAACTTCTGTCGCAAGGCGGCCGAGTGTTTTGCCTTCGGCATCAACATGGCGCCATACGGTCTTGATTTCACCACTCTTAGCAATGTAGGTTTGACGAGGCATGTTCGGTTCAAATCATTCAGCGTCGATGCGAAGGTATCGCTCGAAGCAGTCAAAGGTATGCACGGATCGCCGTGCGGAGAATCGGTGAAGATACCACGCCAAGCGTTGATGTCAAGATCGTTGTGCGTGTGAACGCGGGAGATCGTGCGAGTCTCGATCGATCGGACGAAAAACTTTTTGCTGCGCGCGCTCAACGCTCACTCAGGAGCTCGTGATTCGTCGATGATTTGAGTGCTGCGTGCCGCGCGCGTTGAGTAGAAGTCCAATAACAGGTTCTTATGCCACATCCATCACGACTTCGCCTTCCCCTCATCTGGTTTGCAGTGCTTCTTGTTGCCGCAGTGGCGGTCTCGTTGCAGCGCAAGCGCACCGATGAGAGCGCGGCGCTCGCCAGCGACGAGGGTGGGTTGGTTGAGCCTCGCGCACTTGATGAAGTTGCGGTCCAACTCGAGCCGATTTCGATCCAAAGTGAGCTCGTTGGAAAATTGACGATTGCTGTTCAAGCGTTCGCGCCAGATTTCTCCCCCAGCGATTTGCTCTCGAATGCAGCGCCACTGAAAGCTGGTAGCGCGGTTGATCAATTGGCGTACTCGGTGCTTGTTGGTTCGATCGAGAGTTGGGAGCAAGGCGCGATCGCGGCGCACGCGGTCGTCATTGATCCTGAAGGCGCTCACGCAGCGGCGTTGCTGACGCTTCGTGACGATGTCGTTGCCGCGCTTGAGATTCGCGCCGCAAGCGTTGCGGATGGCGCGACTGACACTGCGAGCGTGAGCGATGAAACACTTGAGCGCATCGAAGCAAAGCTCGGTTACTACGGGCGTTTGCTCGGACCTGACGCAGCAGCGGGGGAAGCCGCTTCGACGCTTGTCGTCATGATCGCGGTTGGCGGTTGGTACATCACGGTGTTCCTTATTGGCTCTGTCGTGTTGCTCGCAATCGCCATCATGGCGATCAGCGGAAAGTTGCGACCACGCTTCGAGCCAGTATCAGACACGCACGCGGGCATTGTGCTCGGCGAAGTGTTTTTGCTGTGGATCGTCGCGTTTCTCGGGCTTTCAGTGTGCGCAGAGCTTGCACTCGCAACGGTCGGAGGCAGCGATAGCGTCGCGATGCATCTCGGCATGTCGATGATCGCGATGCTCGCGTCACTATTCACATTAGTGTTTGCGAGCGTGCGCGGAGTTTCACCGCGGCAATTGCGCACGATGATTGGACTGCATCGCGGCGAAGGGCTCATCAAGGAAGCGCTCTTTGGCATCGGTTGCTACCTCAGCGCCGTACCGATTCTTGCGCTCGGCTTGCTCGTGTTTGTTGCGCTGAACTTCGTGAGTGAGCAACTCATCGGCGAGTCACCCGCGCCGTCGCATCCTGCGGTAGAAATGCTCGGCAGCGCAAGCGCGATTGAGATCATGCTGCTGTTTATGCTTGCGTCAGTCGTCGCGCCGTTTGTCGAAGAGATTGCGTTTCGCGGCTTGCTCTATGGGCACTTGCGCGCAGTCGTCGCGCCACGCATGCGTTTCATATCACTGCTGGTTGCCGCGATCGGATCGAGTTTCATCTTCGCGGTCATCCACCCGCAAGGCGTGTTGTTTGTCCCCGCGCTCGGTGGACTCGCTGTTGGCTTCTGCATCTTTCGCGAATTGCGCGGAAGCTTGGTCGCACCGATGGTGGCGCACGCAGTGAACAACGCAGTGACGCTCGCAATTGGCCTCACGCTTTTAGGTTGACGCGTTGTTTATCGCGCGCGATCCATGAACTGCTCGCGAACGATGCGACCTTTCGCAACGGTGTAGACGCCGACTTCATGCGCGTCGACTTCCACGCCGTCACTCATACGCACGCGACCTTTGTAGATCACTGTGAAGCCAGTGGCGCAAACGAACGGTCCTTCTGCCTGCATCGAAAGCACGGTGAAGTTTTCCTTCCACCACTTGCTCTTCTCGAGCACGCCTTTCCAACCTTCGTACACCGTGCCATCACCTTCGATCGATTCGATCTTGCGGTGATACCAAGTTGATTCAGCTTCTTCTGACTTGCCTGCGTTGAAGAGTGAGACGAGTGATTGTCCAACTTCCAACGGCGAAGGTCCCTTACCACTCGACAACTTTTTCTTACGCGCGTGCTTAAAGGCAGGCATGCGGCAGTCGACCGCTGCTGCAGCCTTCGCAGCCTTCACTTGCTTCGCGACGGCTTTCTCAGATTTTTGCGCAGCCTTCCGCTCGGCCTTTGCAGTCGTTGCGACCGAGTCAGTTGCTGCGGTGCTCGTCGGCAGGGCCGAAGCCTCCGTCACAACCGCGTCTTGTTTCTTCGCATTTTTCTTGTTGTGTTTCGACATAGGGGTCCTCGAGTGAGGACGCGATGGTAACGATGAGGCGCAACATCTCGCGAGGCTGCGCAAAAATGTTGTCAGTTCTTGACATGCAATTCGGACGCTTGCGATGCCCGACAACTCAGTCCGACAGTTCGACAGTCCAATAGGCTTCGTCAAGGAAAGCCTTCCATGATTCGTACTTCGGACTTCCCAAGCGCAGTGAAATCGCAGGGTTACGCTTCGGTTTCACCGCGGGCTTGATGAGCCGAATGCCCGCTTGTTCAGGCGTGCGACCGCCCTTGCGCGCATTGCACTTCACGCATGCGCACACCAGATTGGTCCACGAGTTACCGCCGCCTTGCACGCGCGGCTTTACATGGTCGAGCGTGAGTTCCTTCGTTGCGAATGACTTGCCGCAGTACTGACACTGGTTTCCATCGCGCGCATAGATGTTGCGGCGATTCAACTTCACCTGCTCGCGCGGAAGACGGTCATAGCACAACACGCGCACGATCTTCGGGACAGCGATGGTGATGCGAGCGGTGCGAACCCAATCGTGTTGCGCGCGCTCGAATTCGCGGCGGAACTCACTGAGCTCAGTCCAGGTCGTGAATGGATACGACACATACGAACCATCTTCAACTGCAATGACTTCGGCAATCTCTTTCGCGAGCAGAATGAACGCGCGTCGCGCATCAACCACACGAATCGCGCTGTAGTGACGATTGAGGACGAGCACTTTCGCATCGAGTCCGCTGACAACATGCGCCGCTATTAATGCGATTTTTGAAGACGCGTGTCCCGCGTTTCCGAACGGAGTTGAGAACTCACCTGATAAGGCTGTCATCGACGCTCCATACTGCGGCATCTTTGCCGCTGATCACCACAAGTCTACCTTGCGCGGCAACAACGGCAAATCGAATGATGAGGATTGATGCGTGTTCAGCTGAACACAGACTTCACAGTCCGATCAAAGCGCGCTGGGATTCAACCGATCCTGGCAGCAGAATCACCGGCGTGGTTGGTGGCACATGCTCCGCGAGAAGGCGGGCAAGAACGCCTTCACCGAGCGTGCGCGTGAGAAGTCCTTCGCCAAGGCGGCAGGTGCGGAAGAGGCCAGTTTCCCCAGTGTTTTCACTCACTTCGATGTCCGTGAGCAAGACCGCTGCCGCAACGCTTCCAAGGTGCGCAAACATGCGCGTGGCGTGGTCAAGAGCGGTCTCGAGCATCGATGGCGCGAGCATGTCCGCGGGCGACAATAGAATCTCAAACGGTCCACCCGCGCGATCGCGCAAAAGTTTGACCGCGGCGTGGACATCCCCCACGACATGACGGTGGTGCGGGCGAAAACACAGCGTGCGGCGATGATGATGGAGCGCAGGCTCGACTTCATCGAGGAACGCAATGAAGCGTTCTTGCCCAGTGCGCATCCAAGTGCGAGGCTCGTCGCCGAACAGTTCGTCGCCGAGCGTGCCGCTGTAGGTGACTAGACGCGACGACGGAGCTTCGAGGTCGATGAGCCAACCGTCGCTCAGCGGATTGCCTTCCACAAACGCGGCAAATGCGTGCGCGGGTCCGCTTGAAGGCATGGCAACATGTGAGCAACACGGCGCGTCGAGGCCGATCATCTGCGCGAGCATTGCCGCGTCGTGCAAGAGATGAATTTCGCGCGTGCTCATGTCGAGCGCGCCTCGCCGCGAAATTCGCAGCGACTCGTGCAGGTTTCACACACGACTACTTCTGAAAGCATCGGCAGCGTCGGCTTCAATCGTTGCCAAATCCATGCAGCCAACATCTCACTGGTGGGATTCGAAAGTCCTTCGATCTCGTTCAAGCAGCGATGATCCAACGCATCATGCAACGGCGACAGCGCCCTCTTGAGATCGCCGTAATCGACGAGATATCCCTTCACAGGATCAAGCGTTCCTTCGACGATGATTTCCACTTTGAACGAGTGACCGTGCATGCGTCGGCACTTGTGTCCATCAGGAAAACACGGCAGGAAGTGCGCCGCTTCAAATGTGAAACTCTTGGCAAGTCGTACATGCATGGGGAGAGGATAGTAAAAGAAACTGGCCGCCTTTCGGCAGCCAGTATTGGTTGTTGAGACAGAACAGAAACTCAGTTCAAGTGGTTGCGCCACCGACATGCTTGAGACCGCGGCGCTGATCGCGCAGACGACGGCTCTTGCCGAATCGCTCGCGGAGGTAGAAGAGCTTCGCGCGGCGTGCATCGCCACGACGGAGGATTTCGACCTTCGCAAGTCGTGGTGAATGCACGGGGAACGATCGCTCAACGCCTTCGTTCGCAACGATGCGGCGCACAGTGATCATGCGGCTGATGCCACGACCAGTGTCGGTGAGCAGCACGCCTTGGAACACTTGGATGCGTTCCTTGTCGCCTTCGATGATTTTGTAGTGGACATCGATGGTGTCACCCACGGAAAAGTTCGGGATTTCGGCTTCGGGCTTGAGTTGTCCAGCGACGACGCCGTCGAGGATCTGAGTGCGATTCAATCGTGCCATAGTGAGATTCCTTATGCGTTTTCAGGCGCGTTATGCCCTTGCAATCCTGTGTGTGTGTTGATGTCTGCGGAGGAATTCTCCGAGGTCAACGAGGATCGGTTGGGACGATCGACTTGATCGACAGACTTGTGTTGAACGAGAGTTCGTTCGGTGTCCGTAGTCAGAGGTCGCGTTTCTAAAGAGTGAGACTGAACTTGAGACTGAACTTGAGTTTGGGTTGTTGTTTCCAGCAGCAAATCAGGGCGTCGCGTGCGCGTGCGCTCCATTCGCTGTGCATCACGCCAACGACTGATCGCTTGATGATCGCCGTTGAGAAGCACATCAGGCACTGCACGACCGTTCCACTCGCGTGGACGCGTGTAGTGCGGGCAATCGAGAAGCGGCGCGCCATTGGCTGCGCGCACGCTGAAGGAATCCTCTGCAGCTGAATCCTCGTGACCGAGGACACCAGGTTGCAAGCGCGCGACGGCATCGATGAGAACCATCGCGCCGAGCTCGCCACCACTGAGAACATAATCACCGAGCGACAGTTCGAGAGGCGCAAGCTCCTCGACTACTCGCTCGTCAATACCTTCGTAATGCCCACAAAGAAGTAGCACATGAGGTTGTTGCGCAAGCCACTCAACGCGTGGTTGCGTAAGGCGCTCACCTTGCGGCGAGAGCATCACGCGAACAGGAGCAACGGAGTCGAGTAACTCAATCGCTTGCACTGCATCGAAGATGGGCTGACACATCATCACCATGCCTGGACCTCCTCCAAACGGCCTGTCATCAACCTTGCGGTGGCGGTTCGCTGCGTAGACGCGAATGTCGTGTACATGACATGACATCGCGCCTGACTCGATCGCGTTCGCGGGAATGCTCGTAGTGAGAAAACCCGTGAAAAGATCGGGGAAAATGGTGAGCACGTCAATTCGCATGAACGACTCGCAACACCAGTTGCCTCAGCGCCGCACGCAAGAGCGAGCAGCGTTTGAAGTGATTACGCCTTCTTGCCTGGAGTTGGATCCACGCCGACCTTCTTGAGAAGATTCGCAGCGGTTTCGGATGGTTGAGCGCCAACGCTCAGCCAGTACTTGACGCGTTCGACATGGAAGAGGTACTGCGCGCCTGGCTTGGCGACGGGGTTGTACCAACCCAAGTTTTCGATGACAGCGCCATCACGAGGCGAGCGCTTATCCATGACGGACAGGCGATAGAACGGTGAATGGGATCGACCCATTCGCTTCATACGGAGCACGACCATGTCGTGGCCTTTCGGAAAGGCGCTCGTTGATCCCATTCACCAAAGCGGCGAATTTGAGAGGACTCCGGCGCATCGTGGGACGGGAGTGACCGTCGTGCGATGCGCCTTCCAAGCGCGGTTGCAAGTCGGAGAAGGTAGACGAAGAGGCGGCGCGACGCAACGCGCGGATTGCGAAGCGAGTCGAGTGCGATAACCGTTAGCCGCCGAGGGTGCTTGAACCGCCGCTCACGAGGCCGCCAACAAACGCAGCCCACGCCATGCCCGCGTTGTTTGCGTAGTTGCTGAGAATCGAGCTGATGCCCGAGACCAGCGCGACAATCACAACGAAGAAGCCAATGTTGGCAACTCGCGGATCATGCATCCAGCGGTAATAGGTGCGCGAGAAGCCCGCGAGCACGCTGGCGCCATCGAAAGGCGGGATCGGCAGCATGTTGAAGAGCGCGAGCATGCCGTTGAGGGTTGCGCCAATCACAGCGAAATCGAGCACTCGATGCCACGGACTATCGGGGACATCACGCGTCACCAGCCCTTTGGCGACGATGATTCCTACGGCGCTCCAACAGATCAACCCAATGAGCACATTCATCGCAGGACCCGCGCCGCTCACGACGATGCGACCGCGTCGACCCCAGCGGTAATTGCCTGGATTTGTGGGCATCACGCCCCACGCGATGCCTGCGATGCAGAGAAGAATGATCGAAGTCCAACCCATGTGCACGATGGGATTCCAAGTCATGCGGTTGTAGATGCGCGGCGTGTCATCGCCTTGCCAGATCGCGGCCCAACCGTGGGCGAGTTCGTGCAGCGTGATCGATGCGATCGCCCAAAACAAAAACGCGGCGACTCCTGCTGGTCCCATCGAGTTGTAGATGCCGAAGATTCCGAAGTTATCCATGTGTGCTATCCAACTGTGTCATCAACGATCAGCGCATAGCGTACGGTCGCGCGTGAAGACCGTGCGACCCGCGACGATCGTTGCGTCGACTTTCGGCATGTCGCGCGTGAAGTCGGTTTCGAACGGTGAGCGATCGAGAATCACGAAGTCCGCGGCGCGTCCTTCGCGCAGAAATCCGCTGTGAAAGCCGAGCATTTCAGCCGGAACGCGCGTGTAGGCGAGCAGCGCATCGGTCATCGAAATGTTTTCTGACGACGCGAACACGCGGCCATCGAGGTCTAATCCCGTGACGGCGGCTTTGATGCCGAGCAGGGGATCGGGCGACACAATTGGCCAATCGCTGCCAAAGGCAAGGCGCGCGCCGTGAGCGAGTAACGAGCGGAAACAGAAGAAACGCTCGAGCCGTGACGCGCCAAGACGCGCCGTGACAAGTCGCGCATCATCAGCTTTGTGCAGCGGTTGCATGCTCGCGAATCGGCCTGCAAGTCGAGGAATATCTTCGCGCGCGAGTGTTTGCAGGTGCTCGAGGCGCGGCGCTGGAGTGTCGTGCGCGTGATCACACGAATCGAGCAGTTCGCGCGCCGCACGATCGCCAATTGCGTGCACGCTTGGTGAAAGACTGAGACTTTGTACGACGCGCATCCACGCAGCAAGTTCGCCGCGAGCCGCGTGTTCGACGGCGATCCCACATGGATTGATGCAGTCGCGCGCCGCGTCGCTGTAAGGATCAAGCATGAGCGCGGTGCGTGAACCAAGCGTGCCATCCGCGAAACTCTTCAAGCCGATGATGCGGAAGAATTCGCTTGTTTCCTCGGGGATTTCTGGTGGTGAAGCGAGCGGCCACGCACGATCGAGCACGGTCGCGTGCACGCGCAGCGAGAGCGAATGCCGCGCGGGAACGAACACATCGCGAAGGTCTGTGAGGTACTCCATCGAGCCAACACTTGCGATGCCGAGCGCATGCAGATGCGCGCATGCCTTCGCGAGATTCGCGCGTTTGCAGTCAAGCGTTGGCGCTGGAATGACAGGCACCACGCGCTGCCACGCGGCTTGCTCGCGCAAGATGCCGCGCGCGAGATCGATTTCACCGCCGTCAACCGCAGTGCAGTCAATGCGCGCGAGCGCTGCATCGTTGAGCACGCACGCGTGTTGATCCATGCGCCACGCGACAGAAGGCCGAGAGGCGGCGCAACGCAGCCACTCGCGCGACGGCGCCTCGCCGCACCAATCCGCTTCGTTCCAGCCGAACGCGACAAGCCATGCGTCGTCGTCCGTCATCGCCGAAGCGTGAGCTGCAACGCGCGCTTCAAACTCATCGCGGCTGCGGCAACCCGAGAGATCAAGTTGTGTCAGCGTCGCCGCCGCAAGCGTGAGATGCAGATGCGAGTCAATGAACGCGGGACCGAGAAATCGCCCTTGGAGATCGATGATTTCGCCGCGTGGCGCTGCATCGATCGCGCTGATGACTCCACCTTGAAACGCAATCGAGCGCGCGTGCGGTCGCAGGGGATCGGCAGTAAAGATCCGCGCATTGACGAAGGTGGTGTGCTCGCGTGCATCAGCCGACATAAGAAGGCTTATGCTACGGATTCCCATGAACACTCGTCATTGCCTCGCGCTCGTCACAACCGCATCCGTCTTCTCCTTCGCCGCGTGCGATCAAGCGCCCGCGCCAAAGCCGCCAGCGCCGCACGGAGCAGCGACGCCCGCACCTGCGCCTGCGCCTGCACCGAGCGCAAGTGCGACAGCAGCCGCGCCCGCAATTGATCCATCAACATGGAAAACCTCGTCCAGTGCCGACGACGCAAACACGCTTGAAGTCGCAGGATTCCGCGCGCCAAAGCCGGCGTCGTGGGTGTGGACGAAACCGTCTGTGCAATTTCGCACGCTGCAATACGCAGTAGCGGGGGACGGTGATTCCACGCAGTCGGCAGACTTCATTGTGAGTGTGTTTCTCGCGGGCGACGGCGGACCACTCGACGCAAACATCGAGCGTTGGCGCAGTCAGTTTCGCGTGGGCGACAAGCCGCCAGACGTGATCCGTTCGACGAAGACGCTCGGTCCGCTTCAGATCGAATTGATCGAACTCGCTGGCGAATATCTCTCAATGGGAGCCGTTGCGCCGCGCGCGGATTACCTGCAACTCGCAGCGATTGTCCAAGCGAACGGCCGCAATGTGTTCTTCCGTCTCGTTGGACCGAAGGCCACAGTGGAAGCCAATCGCGAAGCGTTCATGACGCTCGTCGATGGCATTATTCCTGCGAATTAAAGGCGTTTACGCGTAGAGCGCGTTGACCGCGTTCCAGTTCACGACATCCCACCACGCCGCGAGATAATCGGGGCGACGGTTCTGATAGTGCAAGTAGTACGCGTGTTCCCACACATCGCAGCCGAGGATCGGCGTGCCGCAACCGTCAACAATGCCCTTCATGAGCGGATTATCTTGATTGGCGGTTGAGCAGATCGCGACCGTTCCATCAGC
>QWPU01000061.1:0-9625 GCA_003671065.1 Planctomycetota bacterium
CTTCGTTCCAGGTTGACGATCGCCGCCGGGTCCGCCGGGTCCACCAGGTCCGCCAGGTCCACCACGACCCATCGGTCCACTCTCTCCACCTGGTTGCCGACCTCCGCCGCCACCACGGCTTTGCGGTGGATTCTTCTTGAGTTCCTCACGCGCGGCATCAAGTTCCGCACCTTCAAGTCGTCCGTTGGAATTGACATCAAACTTCGCGAGCATCTTGCGCTCAGGCGCGTTCGGTCCGCCGCCTCCCATGCCGCCTCCCATGCCTCGCCCGCCAGGACCCATCAGTGGATCCGACGGAGCACCATCCTGACCGAAAGGCGGCGGGCCTTCTTGTGGAGGGCGGCCTTCGTCTTGCCGTGCAAGCGCAAAGTTCGTGCAGGAGAATGTGAGAGCGAGCGTGCAGATGCGCAGGAGCGAAGTGGTCAGCATGAGAGGTTTCCGAGAGCGTGCGAAAGCGTTGGTACTCGAACGCGCCACGAAACAAAACATGACAAAGCCTGCGAGAAATCAAGCGAATCGGCGCAAGCGAAACTTCACCCGATCTTTGCAATACCACCCATGAATGGCCGAAGCACCTCAGGCACCACGACCGAACCATCCGCTTGTTGATGCATCTCGAGAATGGGAATCAGCACGCGCGGGCTCGCAATAACCGTGTTGTTCAGCGCGTAGGCAAAGCGCAGTTTGCCAGTCTCATCGCGATAGCGAAGATTAAGCCGACGACATTGGAAATCACCGAGTCGACTCGCCGAATGCGTTTCGCCAAACTCGCCCGTCGGCGCGCCGTCGCTGCCAATGGCACCGCGACCAGGCATCCAACTTTCAATATCAATCATGTCTTCGTTTTTCACACCAAGGTCGCCCGTGCAGCATTGCAACAAGCGATACGCAAGACCGAGTGATTGCAGAATCATCTCAACCGTTTCCATCATCTGCGCGTGCCACGCGCGCGATTCCGCTTCATCAGCGCGGCAGACAACGATTTGCTCAACCTTGTCGAACTGATGAATGCGATACAAGCCCGCAGTGTCTTTGCCTGCAGCGCCAGCTTCACGACGGAAGCATGTGCTCACCGTGCAGTACTTGAGCGGCAGCGCATGAAGGTCAAGGATTTCATCAGCATGAAGGCCCATGAGTCCGACTTCGCCCGTGCCAGTGAGGAACAAGTCGTGCGCTGAGCCGCGCACACTTTCTTCGATGTGATACGCCTGCTCGCGACCCGCGGGAAAGAAGCCCGTGCCAATCATGCACTCTTCCTTCACAAGCACAGGCACGCCCATCGGCGTAAAACCGCGGCGATCAGCCATGAAATCAATCGCATAGCGCAACACCGCTTGGTGCAAGCGCATGCCAAGACCCGTCATGACATAGTGGCGCGTGCCCGCCATCTTCACGCCGCGTTCGAAGTCGACGAGTCCGTGCATCTTCACGAGTTCAAGATGCGTGCGCGGTGCGAAGCCACGGTTCTGCGCGAAGGTTTGCGCGAAGTTCCATCCTGCGGGAGCCCAGCGCCGAAGTTCAATGTTGTCTTCGCTGCCTTTGCCCTTAGGGACATCGGCAGCGGGTGGCTGTGGCACGAGCATCCACAGTGACTTCCATTCAGGCTCAATCGCGGCAAGGCGCGCGTCGCACTCTTGCACTTCAGCTTTGAGCGCAATCGGGCGCGCTTCAAGGCCAGCGATTTCACTGGTGATGCGTTCCTTCTCGAGTGGATTCGCGCTCTTGAACTTTGCTTTGAGTTGACCGATCATCGGACCCGATTCTTTTCCGATCCGATTCTGCTCTGCGCGGGCAGTTTCTTGCCGCGTGATGATGGCTCTGCGAGCTTCGTCAATGGCGAGCAGTCGATCAATGTCGACCGTCATGCACTTGTCGCGCACGCCGTTACGGAAGCGGTCTGGATGCTCACGGAGTTCCTTCAGGTCAATCATGGAACGCCGAGCATATCGAACATCACGGACCGCGGTCACGATACGACGGAGGAGCCGCCCACCGCATTTTTTCGCGGAGAGTCTCCCAATAGCGATTTGACGGATTCGCTACAAACTGCGCGTCTTTGTCGTGGCGGCGCGCACGGACCGTGTCGCCCGCTTGCATGGGAATGATGCGCTGACCATCAAGCACGAGACTCGTGCCTTCGTTGGCTCGTCGGACAGTAATCGAGATTTTTTCGTGGGCACCAACGACGACGGGACGGAAGGCAAGACTGTGCGCGCAAATCGGCGTGATGGAAATGCCCGCGACATCAGGATGCACGATGGGGCCGCCCGCACTCGCGCTGTAGGCGGTGGAACCCGTGGGTGTTGCGAGGATCACGCCGTCGCCAGTGATCTCGACACCTTCTTCGTCGGCATCAACAGACAGCAGCAGTTCGATCATGCGATGGGGCGCGCCTGCGGCAATCACCGCGTCGTTGATGGCAAGCCCCGCCGCGGCGTGCGAGCCATCATGGCGCACGACATCGAGCGAAAGCAGCATGCGTTTGCGCAGCGGGGGTGCCGCGCCGAAGACAAGCGCCGCGTGCACGGCGAGATCATCGACATCGAACTCCGCAAGAAATCCGAGGCGTCCCGCGTTGACGCCGACGATCGGTTTACCGTGATCAACAAGTCGTCGTGCTTGCGCGATGAGCGTGCCGTCGCCACCAACAACGATCGCGAGGTCGAACGAAACTGCGACATCGTGCTCAAGATGCGCGCCATCATCACGCGCGTCAAGCTCAGTGATTGCGGCATGTGGCGCGACAATCGATCGCACAATATCCGCGACGCGCGTGGCTTCGTGGCGTGAGTGGTTAGCGATAAGCAGCGCGCGGCGAGGCATGTTGAAAAGTGTATCGAGGCTTGAGTACGGAAGGCTTTCGCGCTAGCTCACAAGCCCCTTCGTCAGCCGCATGAACGCCGTCTCAAGACTGATCTCTTCGGGCGCCAATCGTGTGAGTCGAAATCCTTGCGCAAGAAGTCGCGCGGCCAATTCACTCGCGGCAACTTCTGCGTTTGGAACAAGTTCGACATCAAGGCGCTTCGAGCCGTCATCGGCCACAAGCTCGACCTTCGACACGCCACGCACGCCGCGCAGCAGCGTCGCCGCGTCTTCCGCGCGTGCTTCCACGCCAATCTGCACGATTTTGCCGACTTTCGCACGCGCCATGAGATCGCTCAGCGCACCAGCGAAGGCGAGTTTGCCTTGCTCGATCACACCGACCGCGTTGCACAGATCCGCCAGCTCCGACAAGATGTGCGACGAAATGAGAATCGTCTTACCGATGCGGCGGAGCTCCTTGAGCAGTTCGCGCATCTCGATACGAGCGCGCGGATCCAAACCCGACGACGGCTCATCCATCAACAATACTTTCGGATCATGAATAAGCACGCGGGCAACTGCCAGTCGTTGCTGCATGCCGCGCGAGAGTCCGTTCACTTCGCTTTCGGTCTTGTGCGTGAGATCGGTGAGCGCCAACACTTCGCTGATCGTGCGATCACGCTTCGCACTCGGCACCCCGTAACACGCCGCAAAGAACTCCAAGTACTCGCTTACCGTCATGTCTTGATACGCACCCATGAAATCGGGGACATAGCCAATGAGCGGGCGAATGAGGTGATTCTGGTATCCAACGACTTTTCCATCGATGCGCGCTTCGCCCCAGGTAGGCTTGAGCAGCGTGGCGAGAATCTTAATCGTCGTAGTTTTGCCCGCGCCGTTGGGGCCAATGAAGCCGAAGCATGTGCCTTCTTCGATCGAGAGGTTGAGATTGTCTAGCGCGATGAAATCGCCGTACTTCTTCGTGAGATTGACTGTCTCGATCATCGGCATAGGTGCGTCTCACTTGCTGTCGAGTGGGCTTGGAAGGGGAGCCACTTCGTTATTTTTCGTCGGTGGTGTGTAAGGTGCGATGCCTGCTGACGCAGGAGTCTTCACTGGAGTTTCGACTGCAGTCGTGTCGGCCTCGCTCGCGCTTGTTGTGCGAGGGATCTTGTCAGGAATCACCCACGAATAATCGGCAGGCAGCGGCAACACCCAGCGCACGAAGACGCTTCCCTGCGCTGGAACTTCTTCGCCATCAACAGTGAGTGGATAGGGCAGCTCTACGTCGGTAAGCCAACCCATGATCACCAGGCACGGCTCGGTAAACGCGGCGGACAGATCGAGTGTCCTCGCGCTGGCTCGACTGATGCGTAACAGCTTCGGATCACTAGGAGGATTCTTCAAATATGCGGGAGGTTCGAGCATGTTGTAGAGGGTCAACATTTCGAATGCTCGATCGAGCGGAATGTCGTCGGTGGCTCCGAACGCGCCGCCAAACTGAGACGCGGCTTGATGAATCGAGTCGTAGTAGCGCCCGCTGAGCGCGTTCTCAAGACCGAGACGATCAGTGAGCAGCGCTTCTGGAAAGCAGTTCGTGAGATCGAGTTCGCTGCCAGGCGCCCAGTTGGGGACGCTCACAAGCGTGCCTCGATTCGGCAGTTGATCGATGTAGCGGCGATCAGCGATTTTCCCTGAAACAGCAGGCCGAAGTGCTTGCAGGGGATTTCGCATCGGCCAGATATGCAGCATCATCACACCCGTCAGGGGCGCAGGAAGCGAGTGCGTGAGCGTTCCATTGATCGTGATGCGTGCGGGACCGTTTGAGCGATCAATCTCGACGCTCACCGGCTTTGTCGCCGACGGCATCCGTCCCCAACCATCTTTCACGCCACCGAGCCAGTGCACTTCGAAGTCGACCGAAGTTGCACGCGACGGTGCGTTCATCGTGTTGGGTGAATCGAGCGCCATAAGGTAGCGCTCGCTGCTCGGAAATCCTTCCGCGATGCTTTCTACGCTGCGCCACGAGGACAGTTGATTGCGCGTGTCACTACTGCCCGCTGCAGGAGTCGTGTCAAGCGTGACGCGCGTGCTGCCATACTGCGGCGCAAACAGTGAGAACCAACCCGTCACGCGTTTCAACTGTGGTCGCGTGACATCGGTTTCGCCAGGCGCACGTTCGATCATGTCAAGCACTGTGAGGTGGCGAATGCGCGCTTCACTTCCTGCGAGCGAACCACCGATTGCCCAAATGCCGACCGTGAACACCGCAGCCACCGCGACATAGGCGACCCATGACCATCGTTCCTTTTTCCACGACTTCAGCAGCGCAAAGCCGAGTGGACCTGCGATGAGCCAATAGAGCGCAAACACCGCGGTTGCCGCAAGAACGCCCACGGCTGCTTCGCCCGCAAGACCGATGGCGGGAGCGATCTCTGCGCCCCCGCCGAGCGTTCGCGCGTAGCCGCCGCTCGTGAGGCGGCCTGCTTCGTCAAGCGCGATGTACTCGGCACCACTAGGCGTGTCAGCGCGACGACTGAGAATTCGATTCCAAAACACATCGCCTTGTGGAATCGCGGGAGTTTGCAATCCGCGCGCTGCGATTTCTTCGACATCGAGCCCAATCACAGTCATGTGACCGAATCCAACTTCGCGTCGCACGCCAATGATGAGTCCGTCGATGTTTGGAGCGGAGCCTTCAATGGTGTTCGCGCTCGCGAGCTCAGGCACGCCATCGGAATTCTTCGGCGCAGGCACGCCGATGAAGGCGCGCCAGCCGTCAGTGAGTGTCGCAGGATCAAACACAGTGAGCCGTGTGCGCGAATCTGGCGCGCGCAGCGATTCACTCACCGAGAGCATCGGTAGAAGATCCGCAATGCGAACATCATCGATGCGCACAGGCGTTTCCTTCGGTAGTAACGCACTAAACGCGTGGCGATCCGCCGTGCCAATCGACCACGGATCACCCGCAGCGGGCAACGCGATGACGAAATTTCCGCCGCGCGTCATCCACTCAGTGAGTGCATTCGCAGAGTCTTCCGAAATGCGCGATGGTGGAATCGAACCGCCGCCCCACACCACCACATCGAACGCCGCGTAGCCTTCCCAACGATCGGGAAAACTCTCCGCATCGCGAAAGTTTCCGATCACGGTCATCGTGTTCATCGAAGGGATGTTGCCGTTGCTTGACGCTTGGTTGTAGATATCGAGTCCGCAACTGCGCGGCCCAACGACCGCGAAGGCGTCATCAGTAGGCTGCAGAAACACCGGCGGAGTTTCAGCGTTTGATCCTGCGATCTTTGCGGTGCCAAGGTCTCGAACGCGTTCGCCGTTCTTCACTTCATAGAGTCGAAGATCAAACACTTCATCGCGTAATCGCCCTTCGCCAAAGGGTGGGAGCACGCCGTAGAGCCAGCGACGCTGCGCTTGTCCAGGGTTGAGCACGAAGGTGCGCGAATACTCGGCAACATCGAGGTCGGCGTTGGGAAGTTCCCACACGGCTTCAATCTCAACAGGCCCATCGAGCGCGCTGCGAAACTCAACTTGCACCGCAAGAGGACCCGCCGCGCGCGCGATGTCACCTGCACCGAAGTGAATGACCTTCACGCCGATATCGCCAGCAACCGCTGGACTTCCGAGAACCCCCGCGAGGAGTGGGATGATGAGATTCGCTACACGCAAAGCCGCCATAGCGCGCGAGTGTACCTCGCAACTGAGCGCTGAATTCGTGCAGCGAACGGCCCGTGTTGAACTCGTCATTAAAATTTGCCGATGCCTCGAGCATGGACCCGCTTAGCATCGTCGCCGTTCTTGCTTCCGCCGCCCTCGCGGGGATCTTGATCCTCGGCGTTATGGCTTCGCGCATGGACAACACGCAGCGATTCGTGGATCTCGTGCGCGACACTCGGCGCCTGCGCGCATCGTGCCAAGCGACGAACCCGCCGCGCGGTCGCCGTCGGGCATGATCCGAGCATGATCCGAGCGTCAGCGCGCCAGTTGCGCAAACTCACCGAGCAACACCGCGTGACTCTTGATCGCGTTGCGATAGCACTCCAACTCGAACTTCTCGTTGGGTGAGTGGACGCAATCGTCGTCGAGCCCAAAGCCAACGAGCAGCGCATCCATGTTCAGAATGCGACCGATCGAGCCAACCGCGGGAATGCTGCCGCCACTGCCAATGAGCAGCGGCGATTTTCCAAACACGGTGCGAAGCCCACGGTCCGCCGCCGCAAGAAATCGGCTCTGCTCTGAGACTTCAATCGCAGGATTCGTGCCGTGGCGCTCAAACTCCGCGCGGCAACCCTTGGGCAATCGCGCGCGGACAAACGCTTCGAACGCTTCGGCGATCTTCTCTGGATCCTGCTTGGAAACAAGGCGAAAACTCACTTTCGCTGTCGCGTGCGCGGCGATGACGGTCTTCGCGCCCTTGCCGGTGTAGCCGCCGAAGATGCCGTTGACATCGCAGGTTGGCCGTGACCATGTGCGCTCAAGCGTCGATCGTTGCGTTTCGCCGTAGCCGTCGGTGAGGCCAATGTCGCCGAGGAATTCAGTGTCGCTGAAGCCAAGCGCATTCCATTGCGCTTTTGTTTCGGGCGCGGGCTCGCCCACACCGTCATAGAAACCAGGAATCGTGATGCGACGATTGTCATCGTGCAATTGCGCGATGATCTGTGCGAGGACATTGATCGGATTCGCAACCGCGCCGCCATACATGCCGCTGTGCAAGTCGCGCGTCGGACCGTGAATCGTCACTTCCATGTACACAAGTCCACGCAAACGAGTGGTGATCGCAGGCGTTGTGATGTCCCACATACCCGTGTCGCTCACGACGCACACATCCGCAGCAAGCCGCTCCTTCGAGAGCAGCATGAATGGCTCAAGGCTACGACTTCCCGATTCTTCTTCGCCTTCGATCATCAGCGTGACGGGGCAGGGCGGACCACCCGCGAGAGTCTTCCACGCACGGAGCGCTTCGACGATGCCCATGACTTGACCTTTGTCGTCAACTGCTCCGCGCGCAACCACGCGCTTTCCGCGCGGACCATCGATAATTTGCGGCTCAAACGGCGGACTGTTCCACAACTCGAGTGGATCAGCTGGCTGCACATCGTAGTGGCCGTAGTAGAGAATGCGCGGTCGCTTGGCAGCATCCGCACCGACACCAGGATGATGCGCAACGACCATCGGTTGACCGATCGTCGGCGCGGCTTCGGCAGTGAAGCCGAGTTCAACGAGTTGCTCGACGAGCCACTGCGCGCAACGACGCGTTTCATTATCGAATGATGGATCAGTGCTCACGCTCGGTATTCGAAGAAAATCTTCAAGTCGAGTGACACTCTCAGCAAAGGCTTGATCCGCCTGCGCCATGAGTGCTAGAGGAGAGGGAAGAACAACTGGTGCGGTGGAACCGCTTGCGGAAGTCGACATTCGTGAAGTGTACGGGCGCGCGCGAGAGTTGATCAGCGCACGATAAAGGCCGCTGCACCAAGCGCGAGCACAGAGATTCCAATGATCGCCGCGCCGAAGAGGAACACGAGCCAACGCTCAACTAAGCGCCACTCGCGACCAGATGCTTCGAGTTCGCTCACGCGTGGGCGTGTAGCGGCGCGTGGAGTGGTCGCTTCGATGCCTTCCATTTCGGCATAGCTCATTGGCTTTCGAGCAGTCAAGTCGCACGCACAGCGTGGACAATTCGTTTGACCAGCGCGTTCAAGTGCTGCGCCAGAGAATCCGCACGCGACGCATTGGCGGCGGTGGATGCCCGAGGTGTCACGCGTGCGGGTCAGCATGGATAGAGAATAGCACGGTGTTTCGCGCTTCCAAACGAAAAACCGTTTCGAACTTGAAGGGCTCATCCTCAGGCGTGGCGAGGAGCCCCTCACCGCGATCCGACGCAGTCACCATCCGCCCACCGTAGTATTCGCGCCCATGGATCCAACCCCGACCACGCCCGCGGCAGACGCGCGACTCCCCGCACTGTTCTCGGCCGTCACCAGCGCGATGCAACCCGCGCGTTTCCCTCTGGCGTTGCTCGCCGTGCTTGTCATTTCGGCGCTCGCGCCGATCCTCGACTTGGCTGCTGGGAATCACTACGGCGCAAGGGGATTTGCTGGAAGCGCCCTGGGCGAAAGCGAGCGCGAGGTCGCGTATCAGCGCGCGCGTAGTGCGACGAGCCGAATTGCGGAGTTTGAATTGCAGCGGCTCGAGCGCGGCGAAGGCGCCGATAGCCCCGATGCGGATCCTGTTCCGCCGCGACGAGTGAGTCTGAGCGAGATGCAAGGCGCGATTCGCGGCGCAACCGCGAGCATTATCGCGGAGCGCAACGCCAGCGAAATCCCTCTCGACGAGGTGGAAGAACTCCGCATTCGTGAGCGCGCGAGCGCCGCGATGCTGATCATCGCAAGCGCTCAACCGCGCGGCGTCGCAAGCGTTTTTCTCGATGGTGAACGCGCCGCTGCGAAGCAAGTCTTCAACGGCGTGGTGAGATTCGATGCCGAGATGTTTCTTGCGGGCGCGCTCGGCGCAGTCTTTTCAGTTCCTGCAGCAGCGATTCGCGCGGCTCCGATTGTGTTCCCGCTCGGACTCATCGTGCTGCTCTGCGCGTTGACATTTGTCGCTGGTGGAAGTTGCCGCATGGCGGCGGTTCACGCGGGTCGCGCGGCGCGCCTCTCTGCGCGCGACGGAGCTTCCTTTGCGCGCAAACAAGGCCTGAATCTCGTGGCGCTTCCGATCTTGCCGTGCATTGTGCTCGGCGCGATGGCGCTCGTGGTCGTGGTGTTCGCGTTTCTCTTACGCGTGCCCGCCGCCAATTTGTTGAGTGGGC
>QWPU01000061.1:9635-12451 GCA_003671065.1 Planctomycetota bacterium
CGGCTTCCCGCTGATGCCTGCTGCGATTGCCGTAGAAGACTGCGACGCAGGCGATGCGATTACGCGAGCGGGTGCACTCGTGCTCGCCCGACCACTGCTGTGGCTTGCTGCGATCGCGACGGCGTTGGTGGTGCTTTCAATCGGCTCACTGCTCGTGAGCGGCGTGTTGTCGCTTGCGTCCAACGGCGTTGCGGCAGCGATGGACACGCTCGGCGGACCAACAGGACGCGCGCTTGCATCAGGCAGCGCGAACGAAATTGAGGCGCTCTTCGGGCCCGATCGAATGGCGGCGCTGTTCGTCGGTTTCTGGATGACGATGTTCGAAGCGCTTGCTGGCGCGTATCTCTTCGCGCTCGCGTGCGACCTGACGGCACGCGCGTATCTGCTCATGCGCGCGCGTATCGACGGTGAACATCCCGCGACGATTTCTGGCTACGGCGTTCGCTAAACGCCCGCGTCAACCGAGCGCGGATTTCAGCTCTTTGAGCGCGACTTCGAGTTGTGCAACGCGGGTTTCGAGTGCAGTGATGCGATCATTTTCTGCGAGATTTTCTTGCGGACGCATTGCAGACGCTTTGGCACTAGGCGCCGCAACATCACTGCGCGTTTCATCCTCAATCGGATGAAGCGTCGGACAAAGCAGCTGCATCCAGCGCGGCGCACGACTCCCACGCAGTGGCGGCAATTCACGCACAAGCGCGCCCTTCGCAGCATCGCGATTGGAGAGTGTCGCAAGCACATTCTCCACGGATTCAAGCGAATCAAAGACCTGCATGCGACTCGCGCGCCCACGCAATTCGCCGACAGTTTGCGGTCCGCGCAAGAGAAGTTCCGTCAGCAGCGCGAGTTCAGGCGCGCGCAGTTCCAACGCTTCGCCTGCTGTGTGCCGAAATTTTTCGACCCGCGAGCCTGTAAAAGTGACATCGCGAACAAGGCCTTTCGCGCGCAACCCATCGACCGCGTGCAACGCTCGATCCTCATCAAAATCGACAACAGGATCGCGATTCGATCGTTGATTGATGCCAACGACAAGCCCATTGAGGCTCAGCGGATACTGCCCAGGCGTCGTCATCGCTTTTTCGATGAGAGTCCCAAGCGCGCGACATTCGTCAGGAAGGAGCAACTGCATCGCCGCAGGGTAGCGGCGGCATGTGTTGTTTCGCACATCGTATTAAAGCCAAACTGCATTTGATTTCAATTGGTGGGACGGTTCCCCGTTGGCCTTCGATTCGTGAAGTCTCGAAGCCGCTTGCCCGATTTCAGCATGGGCCGATTCCCGTGCGTGCCCGCTTGCTGGTCGGATTGTCCCGATGCGCAGGAGGCTCCAACGGGAAATGAGCCTTTGGAGGTCCGCATGTTTTCTTGGATAAAGAACCGTTCTCTTTCGTCGAAAATCGTAGTCCTGTCGCTGCTACTCGTGCTCGTCGCGGTCGGGGTGAACTACGTCGTCTTTGTCATCAACTTCCGCCAGAGCGCCCAACAAGCGATGGTCGACAAGGCTGCGGCGTTCACTGCGGTTGCCGACGAATCAAAGAACCATGCGAGCTCGCTGTTCATCGCGAAATCGATTGCAGTCGACGAACTGCTCAAAGAGTTGTCTGAAGATCTCGCAAAAGGACATGATTACACCGAGAGCCGCTTTTTCCAGACGATTCCTGTCGTGGTCGGCTGGACCACCGCGCAGGACGCCGCGAAGAAAGAGAACATCGAGTTTCGCGTGAGTGCGTTTAATGCGCGAAACAAGAAGAACGAACCAGAAGCGAATTCGTTCCGCGAACGCCTGCTGCGTAAACTGGAAAATGATGTTGCGTCGGGCGCATCCATGACCGCCCACGAGATCAACACCGACACCAACACGCTCCACTACATGCGAGCGATCAAACTCGATCTGAGTTGCATGACATGCCACGGTGATCCGCGAGGCGAGTTCGATCCTGACAAGGACGGTAAGGACGCACTTGGTTTCCCCATGGAAGGCTGGAAAGTCGGCGGCACGCACGGCGCGTATGAAGTTGCAATTCCGCTGTCAACGGTTGACACACAAGTCGCAGGCTTCATCACCAGCGGTCTCGCATGGACAGGACCGATGCTGATTCTCGGTGGAATCGGCTTCGCGTTCTTGCTGAAAGTGACGTTCGGTAGGCCAATGAAGGTGATGATCGATCGCGTGCGTGACATCGCGGAAGGCGAAGGTGATCTCACTCGACGCCTCGATGACAGCACGAGCGATGAACTCGGCACGATGGCCGTGTGGTTCAACAAGTTTGTGTCGAAACTCGAGGTTGTTCTCGGTGACATTCGACGAGGCGCTGGTGAAATCGACGCGGGAAGTACGCAGGTTTCTTCGACAAGCCAAGCAGTTGCCAGTGGCGCGAGCCAGCAAGCCGCGAGTCTTGAGCAGATCAGCGCGAGTCTCGAAGAAATGAGTTCGATGACGGAGCGCAACGCCGCCAACGCGACAACGGCGGTGAACAAATCGGATGACGCACGCAAGCGCGCGAACGATTGCAAAGAACAGATGGTCAAGATGAGTGAGGCGATGGGCGCGATCAAGCAGTCGAGCAGTTCCATCGGCAAGGTCCTGAAAGTGATTGATGAGATCGCATTCCAAACTAATCTGCTCGCGCTCAACGCAGCTGTTGAAGCAGCGCGCGCGGGTGAAGCAGGTAAGGGCTTCGCGGTGGTTGCTGAAGAAGTGCGTAATCTCGCGCAGCGATCTGCGCAGGCGGCCAGAGAAACCGCGACGATGATCGAGGAATCGACGACACGCGCCGATCGTGCGGTGGTGATTTGCAGCGATGTGGATTCCTCACTGC
>QWPU01000062.1 GCA_003671065.1 Planctomycetota bacterium
CTCTGGCCTTGCAGAAGAGCGCGGTCTCGACAACGGCCTCGTACGAAAGTTGCTCGCAAGCAAAAGTCCACGCGCGCGCGCGACTGAACTCGTTGACGCGACGAATCTCCAGAATGTCGACGCTCGCCGCGCACTTGCTTCGATGACTTCGCGCGAGATCGCTGATTCGTCGGACGCGATGATTCAATTCGTCCTCGCAATCGATGCCGACGCGCGCGCCGCGCGCAAGCACTTCGAAGATGAAGTTGAAAGTCCGCAACGCATTGGGTACGCCGACATCGCTGCGGCGCGTTTTGCTGCGCTTGGCGACACGGTCTATCCGGATGCGACTTTCACATTGCGCATGAGTTACGGCACCGTCAAAGGCTGGACTCCCGCAGGTGGCGAACCTGTCGGCGCGTTTACCACGATGGGCGGCACATTCGATCGCGCTACTGCACGCGCAGGCGATCCATCGTTTGAACTTCCATCATCGTGGATCAACGCGCGCACGAAAATCGCGGCACAAACCCCCTTCAATCTCGTGAGCACCAACGACATCATCGGCGGCAACTCAGGCTCACCGATGGTCAACGCGAAGGGCGAACTCGTTGGTCTGATCTTCGATGGCAATCTTGAAAGCCTTGCGGGCGATGTGGTCTATGAGATCAGCGGCAATCGTGCGGTTGCGGTTGACAGTCGCGGATTGATCGAAGCGCTCAAGAGCGTGTACGGCGCAAACGCGTTGGTTGCGGAGCTCACGCAACGCGCGCCGATGGTGCCGTAAGCGTTCCATCAACGCTACTCTGCGCGAATGCTTTCTCTGTTTCTTGCGCACGCGTTCTCGTTTCATGTGGCTCTCACCAGTTCGATGCTCGCACCGCCCGATGCGGCAAGCATTGGCAGCAACATCAGCGAGCTCGCATCCGACGCTATGAACGGGCGATCGTTCCGTTCAGTAGATGGAAAGACTGCAGCAGCTTGGGTCGCGACCAAACTTGCGCAAGCGGGCGCTACACCTCTTGCTGGCCGCACTGACATGCAAGTGCCAATCGCGCGCATGCCGGAAGCATCACCGAATGTCGTCGCGTGGCTCGCACCAAAGGGCGCCAATCCCAGCGGCGAATTCATTCTTGTCACTGCGCATTACGACCATCTTCCCAACGCGCGCGGTGAAGGGGACATCATCTACAACGGCGCCGATGACAACGCGAGTGGTGTGTGCGGCATGATCGCAGTGTGTGAAGCGCTGCGCGATGAAGCGCTTGATGTCGGTGTCGTCTTCGTTGGGTTCACGGGCGAAGAATCAGGCATGGTGGGTTCGCGCGCATTTGTCGAAGAAGAGACGCTGCCGATTTCACGCATGCGCGGCGTGTTCAACATGGACATGATTTCGCGTCAACCTGACGGCGCCATTCGTCTTGACGGTGGACCCACTGGGAAAGTGCTCGTTGATCTGCTCGTGCGTCTTGCACCGAGTGTGCCGATCGAAATGAAAGTCGACACGCATCCCGATTGGTTGCAACGCAGCGATCAAGGTTCGTTTCTCGCGGCGGGCATTCCTGCGGTGTTGTTTAGTTGTGAAGATCACGAGGACTATCACAAGGTCACCGATCACGCGGACAAAGTTGACTCGACGCTTGCCGCCAAGACCGCGACGCTTGTGACTGCTGCGGTCCGCGCGTTTTCGAAGGAGATGACGCCGCGCTTTGATCTGCGTCCGCTCACTGTCGACGCGCTCACTGCTGGCACGCGCACGCTGCGGATCGGTCGTTCGCGCGACTTCGCGCCGTATTGGAATGTCACGACGCGCCGCATGAAGGATCGTGGCTTGGACGCAGACATTTGGACTGAACTCGCGAAACGCCTTGGTTGGAAGGTCCAAGAGAAGATTGTGAACGCGAAGGATCTGCCCTCGGCGCTCACTAGCGGCGAGATTGATGTGATCGCTGATGGCTACCTCGTCATCACTGGTGAGAATCAACCATTCGAACTTACGCGCGCCTATCTCACTGCCGACGGCATGGGTGCGCTGCTGAAGATGGACTCGACGCTGACTGCTCGTAGTGATTTCTCGTCGCAGCGATTTGCCTTTGCGAAAGATTCGTCCGCCGAAGTGTGGGCGCATTCGCACGCTGCGAATGCTGCGTTGACTGCGATGACCACACCAATCGGCACCATCGCGAGCAGTGTTGAGAAAGGTGAAGTCGACGGCGCATTCATGCAGTACTCGAATGCGCGCACGCGAGCGATTCGCGATCCCGCGTTTCGCGCGATCAAACTTGATTCAGCACCGAGCGTCTACGCGATGCGCACAGAGAATCGTCTCGTCGTCGATGCGATCTCGAGCGAACTCGCTGCGATGGAGGGCTTGCAGATACTTCCAACGCTGCGCGCCAAGTACGGCTTCCCTGCGCCGCACTCGGTCATCGGTCAAGACTTTGGTCGCGTCACGCTTCTCGATGCCGACGGAACCGTGAAATGGGAAACGCCTTGCCCGCACAACTCACATGATCTCGCGGTGCTTGCCAACGGAAATTTCCTACTGCATCCTGCGCCCAACAAGATCATCGAGATCACTCGCGAGAAAAAGATCGTGTGGGAGTGGACAAGTAGCGCAGTCTCGCCCTACACAGGGTCTGTCGAAATCCACGGTTTTCAGCGGCTTGCAGATGGAAACACCATGATTGCTGAAACAGGAAATCTGCGCATTATCGAAGTCGACGCGTCAGGCGCGATCGTGAAGAGCGTGCCGCTCACTGTTGAACGACCTGATGCGCATCGCGATACTCGACGCGTGCGCAAGACCGACGGAGGAACCTATCTCGTATGCCATGAAGGACTCGGCCTCGTGCGTGAGTACGACGCGACGGGCGCGATCATTTGGGAGTTCGCACTAGACCTCAACAATCAGCCCGCGACTGGCGGTCACGATGGTCACGGCACGAGCGTCTTCAATGCGCTGCGGCTGAAGAACGGCAACACACTCATCGCAGGCGGCAACAACAATCGCGTGCTTGAAGTCACCCCTGATAAGAAAGTTGTGTGGTCAATCGAGCGCGATGAGTTGCGCCGCGAAGACGGCCGCGTGATTCATCTCTGTTGGGTCACAAGTTTGCAAGTGCTACCCAACGGCAACATCATCTTTGGCAACACGCATGCTGGTCCTGACAATCCGCAGATGATCGAAGTCACGCGCGACAAACGCGTCGTGTGGACGCTCGACAATTGGGATGCGTTTGGAAATGACCTCTGCACTGGTTGGTGTACGGATCTGGAAGGGACGGTCATCCGATGAGCCGTTGCCCATTCCTCGGCGCGTTGTCGTTGACCACCGCTGCTGTCGGCATGGTGAATCCGCATGCGTTTGCGCAGCAGACTGCAGATCCAACGGTCATCACACATCGCTTTCTCGCGGCAGGAAGTGCAACGCGCATCATTGAAGCGGACGGTCACGCGAGTTGGTCGTACCCTGAATCGACGCGCGACGCGCAGATGCTTTCTAACGGTCATCTCTTACTCACGCTCAGCGCGAGTGAGAAACGCCCGCATGGCGCAGTCATTGAAATCGCACCTTCGAACACGAATGGTGGCGTCACTGTCTTTACATTCACAGGCACGCAAAGTGAAATCAATACCGCGCAACGACTCGACAACGGCAACACGCTCGTCGTCGAAGCAGGCGCATCACCGCGCATTCTTGAAGTGAACGCGAAGGGTGACATCGTCATCGAAGTCGCGCTCAAGTGCCAAAGCGACAATCACCATATGGAATCGCGCATGACGCGCAAGTTGCCCAACGGCAACTATCTCGTGCCGCAACTGCTTGATCGCGTCGTGCGTGAGTACACCGCGAAAGGCGAGATCGTGTGGGAGTACAAGACGCCTGATGAACCAAAGGACGCGTGGCCGTTTACTGCGATTCGCCTAGACAACGGCAACACGCTCATCACATGCACGCACGCCAATCTTGTCGTTGAAGTGAACGCGAAAAAAGAGATCGTCTGGCAGTTGTCGAATGCAGATTTTCCGATTGCGTTGCTCAACGATCCTTGCGGCGCGCAGCGACTTCCCAACGGCAACACGGTCATTTGCAGTTACGCCATCGGTGAAGCAGGCACGAAACTTTTTGAAGTCACGCGCGAGAAGAAAGTCGTGTGGACCTTTCTCGAGAAGATCGGACCAGGCATTCACGAAGTCGAGATTCTTGATTCGAACGGTCAACCGCTCACGCCGAAATCTGCGGATGGAACTGCAGCGCCGCGCGCGATGCGCTGATGCGTGCAACGCTCATCGACGGATGAGATCGTTCACGACTGCGCCATGCACATCGGTGAGTCGAAAGTCTCGACCTTGATAGCGCGAGGTCAATCGCTCGTGATCGATGCCACACATGTGCAGCATCGTGGCTTGCAAGTCGTGCACATGGACGGGGTCCTTCGTGATGTTCCAACCGAAATCATCAGTTGAGCCGTGCACATGTCCGCCTTTCGCGCCGCCGCCGGCAAGCCACATGGTGTAGGCGCGGCCAAAATGATCGCGACCATTAGGCGCTTCCGTTGGCCCTTGACCAAATGGCGTGCGGCCAAATTCTCCACCCCAGACTACGAGCGTGTCGTCAAGCAGACCGCGCTGTTTGAGGTCGCGCACGAGTCCCGCGCTCGCTTGATCTGTGTCGCGGCACTGCGTTTCGAGATGATGAAAAAGATTGCTGTGCTGATCCCAACCACTGTGCATGAGTTGCACGAAGCGCACGCCGCGCTCGCTGAGTCGACGCGCGATGAGACAGTTGTTCGCGTACGAACCTGGCGTGAGCACATCGGGTCCATAGAGATCAAGCACCGACTTCGGTTCGTTCGCAAAGTCAAGAAGATCAGGCACACTCGCTTGCATACGAAACGCCATCTCGTATTGCGCGATGCGCGTGTCCACTACGGGATGAAGCGACTGATCCGCGCAGTGTGCGCGATTCAACTGTGCAAGATCATCAAGCATGGTGCGGCGCGACGCCCGTGTCACGCCACTGGGATTGTTGAGGTACGGCACAGGATCGCTGCCGCTGCGAAAGCGCACGCCTTGATGACGACCTGGCAGAAAACCGTTGGACCAGTAGTGCTCGTAGAAAAGTTGTCCGCACGACTTCTCGCGATCCGACGAGGTCATCACCACAAATGAAGGTAGCTCGTGGCTCTCGTTGCCGAGGCCATACGCAAGCCACGCGCCCATTGCGGGTCGCCCTGGTTGCTGCGAACCCGTCATGAAAAATGTGACGCCTGGCGAGTGATTCACTGCCTCAGTATTCATCGAACGCACGATGCAAAGATCGTCCGCAATCGCGCCCATGTGTGGAATCAGTTCGCTCATCTCGATTCCAGATTGGCCGTACCTGCGAAACGGTCGAATCGCTGGAAGCGCTGGAAACTTCGTGTAATTCGATGACATCGTCGACAGCCGCGTGCTGCCGCGAATCGATTCAGGAATCTCGACCCCCGCGAAACGCGCGAGTTCGGGTTTGGGATCGAAGAGATCTACATGCGATGGACCACCGCCCTGCCAGAGACAAATCACGCGCTTGGCGCGCGGCGCGAAATGCGGAAGTCCTTGCAGTGGCGCGAGAGACGGCTGCGTCATCGCATCTTCACGCGAAAACGCATCACCCGCAACCATCGATGCGAGCGCCACGCCGCCGATGCCGTGGAGCGAACTGCGCAAGAAGTGTCGGCGCGTGAGCGATGCGAGCATGTCGCGATGCGTGTCACTCACGCGTGAGTGCCTCATCAAGATTGAAGATGCCAAGGCACGCGATGGTGAGCGCGGCGTGATCCACTTCCAACAACGCACTGTCGCGCGGCGAAGCACCGATAGAGAGCAGCGCCGTCGTTGCCTCGCGATCTGCGCTGTAGAACTCGCGTTGACGCGCGAGCATTGCATCGAGCAGCGTTGCTTCGCGTTCGCTGGGAACCCGACCGATCACTCGCACAAACGCGCTCGCAAGTTGCACGCGAGCTTCGGATGACTCATGCATCACCCGCTGCGCAAGCATGCGAGCGGCTTCAATCCAGGTTGGATCATTCAGCGTTGTCAGCGCATGCAGCGGCGAGTTCGTCGTCTCCACTCGCACGCGGCACGACTGACGCTGCGAGACATCAAACATGTTTGCAGGCGCAATGGTGCGTCGCCAAAATGTGTACAGACTGCGGCGATACAGGTCGTTTCCCTGCGAAGCTGGATACGCGAAGTCGCGCTCCTTAGTGATCGCAAGCGGCTCCCACACCCGCTCAGGCTGATAGGGATAGACAGGCGCGCCACCAAGCGTCCCATCAAGTAAACCGCTTGCAGCAAGCGCACTATCACGCAGCAACATCGAAGGAAGCCGCAGACGCGGCGCTCGAGCGAGCAGCGTGTTTGTAGGGTCTTGTTCAAAAAGCGACGCACTGACTTCACTCGATTGCTTGTAGACCGCGCTTGTCACGATCAATCGATGGAGCGCCTTTGTCTTCCAACCTGAAGTACGAAACTCGACTGCAAGCGTGTCGAGCAACTCTTGATGAAGCGGCACTGCGCTCTGCGTTCCAAAGTCTTCAGGCGTTGCGACGAGACCGCTACCAAAGAAGGTCTGCCACGCGCGATTGACGGCCACGCGCGCCACGAGCGGATTCGCGTCATCGAACAACCACTGCGCAAATCCAAGTCGATTACGCGGCGCGTCGAGGGCGAGTGGCGGCAAAAACGCGGGCGTTGCAAAGGCAACACGCTCATTGGGCTTGAGATACTCGCCGCGCGTCAGCACCTGTGTTTCACGCGGTTGCGCGTCACTCATCACCATCACGCGCGGCCACTCGTCACGATTGAACGCGTCAAGTTGCGCCTGCGCCGCATCACGCGCTGTCTTGAACGCGTCACCTTCTTCAACGCGCGCGAGTGCGTCGATCAGTTCATTGCGCCGCGCTCGTTGCGCTGCGTTCGCCACTTCCAGCACAGGCGGTGCAATGCGAAAGCGGCTCGGTGAACCATCAACGATGCCCGACTCAGGCACGCGATTGAACGCATCAAGGAGCCCGTAGTAATCACGCTGCGTGATCGGGTCGTACTTGTGATCGTGGCATTGCGCGCACGACATCGTCAGACCTAACCATGTCGTCGCGGTCGCATCAACGCGATCAAACATCGCAATGAAGCGGTTCTCTTCGCCAATCGCGCCGCCTTCGCCGTTGAGCAAGTGATTGCGATTGAACGCGGTGGCGAGACGATCATCATCGGTTGCATCAGGCAACAAATCGCCCGCGAGCATTGCGATCGAGAGTTCGTTGTAAGGCGTGTCGTTGTTGAGTTCGCGCACCAACCAATCGCGCCAGTACCACTGGAAGGTGTCGCCGTCTTGTTGAAAGCCATTCGAATCGGCGTATCGCGCCGCATCAAGCCAAGGCAACGCCATCTTCTCGCCGTACCTCGCTGATGCCAGCAAGCGATCGACCACGCGTTCGTAAGCGTTCACTGAGGAATCAGCCATGAAGGCATCGATCTCAGTCGGTGTTGGCGGCAGTCCGATCAGATCAAGCGTGACTCTCCGCAGAAGCGTGAGGCGCGGTGCTTCAGGGCTGCGGCGCAGACCCTCGTCACGCAAACGCGCGTCAACAATCGCATCAATCTCCTGCGGCGAACGAACCGGCGCCACAAACGCCCAGTGCGTGTCATCCGCCTGCGCCGTGAGACCACCGCGACTGACGCAGCCAAGGAGCAAGCAAAGCGCGATTCGCGGACGCATGCGGGCATCCTCGCACAACCGCACGATCCTTCCAAGTCGTGATGTGCCTCATTCGAAATATCGACTTGCGTTTTGCGGATCTTGTCGTACTCTCGAGCATGCTCTCGATTCATTCGCGGTCGCGTTGTCATATTCTCCGAGTCCGCGCCGCGCTTTGTGCGTGTGCGGCGCTCACGGCTGTTTCCTTCACCGCCCCCGCCGCTGCGCAAACCATTTCGCATCAGCTCGTGGCCTCGGGTCTTCTGAAGCCGATGCAGTTGGCGCCAACACCAGGTGACTCCTCGCGGTTGTGCGTGGTCGAACAACGCGGTCAGATTCGACTCATCAAGAATGGCGTGCTGCAAGCGACTTCGTTTCTGAACATCGACGCGCTCGTTCCCGATCAAACCTATGGCGGCATGTTCGGTCTTGCGTTTCATCCCAATTACGCGAAGAACGGCAAGTTCTATGTGCATCACACGACGGGAGCTACGAGCGCGATCACCATCTGGGTTGCGGAGTACACGCGCGGCGCTTCGAGTGATGTCATTGACTCGACTACGCGCCGCGTGATCTTCAGCGTGACGAGTCCGAGTTCGCAAGCGTTTCACCTCGGTGGTTCGCTCTGCTTCGGTGCTGATGGACTGCTCTACATTCCGCTTGGTGACGGCGGCTACACAGGTGACGCGGGCGGACCGCCGCGTTCGCAATCGATCACGGGCGCAACTTCGATGTTTGGCAAGGTCCTGCGCATCGATGTCAACAGCGATGACTTCCCCACTGACGCGAACAAAAACTACCATATTCCTGCGGGAAATCCCTTCATTGGCGTGACTGGTGAAGATGAGATCTTTGTGCGCGGCATGCGCAATCCGTTTCGTTGCAGCTTCGATAGCGCGACGGGAATCTTGTGGATGGGCGATGTTGGTGGAACCGCGCGCGAAGAAATCGACACGCTCGATCCTGCGACTGATGCCGCGGCAAACTTCGGTTGGAACTGCGCAGAAGGTCTGCTCTGCACCACCAACACCAACTGCAATTGCTTGACAAGTGGCTTGCGTCAGCCGGTGTACGACTACACGCACACGGTTGGCTTGAGCATCACAGGCGGAACGGTCTATCGCGGCTGCGCGATGCCTGCCTTTGAAGGCCACTATTTCTTCGCGGACTATCAGAACAACAAGATCTTCTCGGGTGAAGTGACGCCGACAAACAAGCTCATCAATGTGGTCGAGCGCACCACGCAGTTCAGCGGTGGTCAGAGCACGATCACTTCGATCTGCGCTGATCTCAGCGGCGAGTTGTATGTGACGAATCACTCGACGGGCTTCGTACGCAAGATCGTGCAAAGTCCTGCGCCGCCTGACACCAACGGCAACGGCATTCCCGACAATTGCGAACCTCCTGCGAATCCGTTTGACATCGATGGCGATGGTTTGGTCGGCGCGACGGATCTCGCGATCGTGCTTGGCGCGTGGGGAGAAACGGGCAAGCTTCCCGCCGATGTTGACGGAAGCGGCACGGTTGATGCGGGCGACCTCGCGGCGATCCTCGGCAATTGGAGCTGAACGAGACGCACCGCGCGCAGCAAGTACGATCCGTGCATGACTGATCGCGATCTTGGCGTACGAGTTCAACTCATGCAACAACTCGCCGATGATGCGGGCGTGATTGCGCTCAAGTACTTTCAATCGAGCACGCTTTCGATTGAGACGAAGTCGGATGCGTCGCCAGTGACCGAGGCGGACCTCGCCATCGAAGCGATGATTCGCGCGCGTGTGCTTGCCGAGTTTCCACACGATGCACTTCTTGGCGAAGAACACGGCGAACATGCAGGAACCAGCGGGTTTCGTTGGGTGATTGACCCGATTGATGGCACGGTGTCGTTTGCGAATGGTGTGCCGCTGTTTGCCACGCTCATCGCCATTGAACACGGAGCGCGCGTCGAAGCGGGTATCTGCGCAATGCATGCGTTGCACGAACGAGTGTGGGCTGCGCGCGGAAGCGGCGCGTGGTGGGAACGAACGAACGCGTCAGGCCTTTGCGTGCGAACCGCCGCGCGTGTGCGTCAGTGCATGCACTTGAGCGACGCGCTCGTCTGCACGACTGGTCTCGAGTACTTCGAACGCTCAAACACCACCGACGCGCTCGGAAGCGTGGCGAAGGCCGCCGCGCGCGTGCGCGGTTGGAGCGATTGCTACGGCGGCTTGCTTGTCGCCACTGGTCGCGCCGATGCGTGGATCGAGCCCGTCATGCATCCGTGGGATAGCGGGCCATTCACCGTGATCTTTGAAGAAGCGCTCGGCGTGTGTACCGACTGGCGCGGCGATGCGAACATCCACGGTGGCAGCGCGCTTGCGTGTTGCGCCGAGTTGCACGCAGAGTTGCTGCGCAGCGTGCAATCGCGCTAGCTGAGCGAGTCCCACTCCGAGTCAAACGCAAACTCGTAGTTCTTCCAACGACCAATGCTTGAGCGATTGATGCTGCGGCGAACTTGCTCGTGACTCAGCGTGAGCACCGTGCGCGTGTTCTGTTCAGGCGTGAGCACGGCGGCATCGAAGGCAACACCAATCACCTCAAGCGCGCGGCGAATCTCACGCTCAGGATGGTCCACGAGTTCTTCATAGACAATGCTCACGCTCTTGACCCCGAGCGCGTCGAACATCGGCTTCACAAGTCGGCGTTCAAGCGCGATGATGCGACGGATCATGCTGAGTTCCCGGGTAAAGCCCCACGCTCTCGGATGAAAGTTCGAGAGGAACATGCTGATGGCCGTATCGCGCGGACTCCGACAAAGATGCACAAACGCCGCATTTGGAAGCACCGCGGCAAGCGCTGGCAACATGCGCCAGCCGTGGAGCGTCTTGTCGAAAGTCACACGAGCACCTGTGCGGCGAAGATCCGAGGCTGCGCTGAGATATTCGCCCGCAAGCCGCGCCGCGTCACTTGCGGCAAGCGCGCGCAAGTTCGACGGCCAAACTCCAAGACCCGTCAGTGTTTCGCGGATCGCAAACGCGCCTTCAAACTCACCGATGCCACAGATGCTGGGGTGGCGATCAAGCATCTGCTCAAGCAGCGTCGTTCCGCTGCGAGGCAAGCCGATGACGAACGCCGCTTCCGCGCCAATCGCGTCAGCAGCAGTGCGATTCACTGCACGAAGGCGCGGCATCAGGCGCAATTGCTCCGCCACATCCATTTCCACTTCACCGATATCGAAGGTGGGAGTCGTCTCGCGATGCAGCGTGGTCGCCAACGCAAACGCCTCGCGATATCTCCCCGCAGCGTCATGCAACCGAACCGCCTCGAAACCCGCAATGCGTTTCAACTGCGCGTTGCCTGTCCCGTGGGCGACGCGAGCTGCGCGCAGCCCGCGTCGCGATCGATCCGTCCGCGCCGTCGCTCGAGCAACACAGACCTGAGCGCGTTCGTCGGCGAGCCAAGCGCCGCCTTTCGCGATCAGCGCCGCAACCTCCGTCGAGCGACCGCTGCGCTGGAGCACCTCCGCAAGCGTGATCGTCGCGTCGATTTCGTTGGCGGGCGCGCGCGAAAGCAGCGCCGTCAATCGCTTGACGGCGGCGTCCGTGCGCCCCAATCGATGGTCAATGACAGCCCGCAGGAGGTTCAAAGTCGGGTCGACCGGGGACAATATGAGCCCGCGATCCGCCGCCTCCGCCGTGGCTGCCAGGCGCCCCAATGGCAGTAGCGACTGCACAACGGCGGCATGCGCGTGGACATCCCGTGGCGCCCTCTCCCGCCATGCCTGCGCGTGTGTAAGTGCTTCTGAGAACCTATGTTGCGTCAAAAACCCTGCAATGAGTTGCGCGTCGGTCTGCGGCGGTACGCGGTGCATCATGAGGCGGAATCGTACCGCGGCTTGCCTGTCCTATCTTGAGAGGTCTTGGCGCCGTGCCCACAAATACCCTAAAAATCGAAAACTTGACTTGACTCTGCTCAAGTCCGCGACACATTGGTAATTGAGTGATCTCGAAAAGGGCCTGCGGTGAGTTTCCAAACTCAATGCACGGATCGAGTCGCGTCTTGTCCCGCCTGAGCTGCTGTCACAGCGAAGGCTTCTTTGTTCCCTGTCCCATTTTATAGAGAGTTAACCTATGAAGACTGTTCTTTTCGCTGGCGTTGCAGCTGCTGCACTCGCTTCGGCCTCGATGGCCGACGTCACCTACACCATGACGAACCAAACATGGACGGGTTTCAACTTCAATGAAGCCTACACCGCTGGTTCACTCACGGGCACCCTCACGGGCGCGTCGGTCAATGTCACGCTCAACGCTTCGACGAACTACACCTACGCCGACGACCTCACCATCTAT
>QWPU01000063.1 GCA_003671065.1 Planctomycetota bacterium
GAGGTCTCGGATCACTCGAGCGAGAGGGCACTTCGTCATAAAGGAAAGGTACACGAACAGCCATCGCAAGACGCGCTACTCTGCGTGTCTATGCGTACGAGCGTGGCTTGGATCAACGACTATCTCGACCGACCTGCTGATGCTGCTGAGCAAGCGGCGGTGCTCACGGCTGCGGGGCTTCCGCTGGATGGTGGCGACACGGCCGCCAACGGTGAAGTCTGGCAAGAGATCGAAACCACTTCAAATCGCGGTGATTGCTTATGTCATGTGGGCATGGCGCGCGAGATTGCGGCGGCGACAGGTCGCACGCTGAAGATGCCTGTGAGCACGCTCGTGGCGACGGCGGGCCGCGCGGCGGAGAGCATTCGCGTCACCAATCATGAACACACGATGTGCCCGCGTTACAGCGCTCGCGTGATCAAAGGTGTGAAGGTTGCGGCGAGCCCTGAGTGGCTGCAACGGCGACTGATCGCGATCGGGCAAACACCGCGCAACAATGTGGTGGACGCGACAAATTTCGTGCTGTTTGAACTCGGTCAACCGACGCATGTGTTTGATCTCGCGAAGCTTGCGGGTGCTGAGATTCATGTGCGTCGCGCGCGCGAAGGCGAAGCGTTTCTGCCGCTTGGTAGCGACGCGAAAGCTGTGAAACTCACGACCAATGATCTGGTGATTGCGGATCGCGATCGTGCAGTCGCGCTTGCTGGCGTGAAGGGTGGCGCGGATGCGAGCGTGACTGAAGCCACAACTGATCTGGTGCTTGAGGCCGCGACATTTGATGCGGTCGCGGTGCGCGGCGCGAGTCGTCGTCACGGCATCGCGTCGGATAGTTCATATCGCTTCGAGCGTCATGTGCATGCCGCTGAAGTGGATGCCGCAGCTGATCGCCTTGCTGCACTGATCATTGAACTGGCGGGCGGGCAACTCTGCGAAGGAGTTGTCGCTGATGGTGCGCCGATCGCGCCGCCACGCTCAATCACGCTGCGCACCGCTCGCGCGCGCAAAATTCTTGGCTTTGATATTCCGACTGCGCGCATGACGCAACTGCTCGCGACGCTTGGTTTTTCGCCGACAGTTGTTGGAACGGGCGATGCAGAAACGATTCACACCATTGCGCCACCGCGACGCGTGGATGTTGAACGCGAAATCGATCTCATCGAAGAGATTTGCCGACTCAATGGGCTCGACGCAATTCCGACGACACCCACGCTCGCCGTGCGCGTGACAAGTCCGAATCCGATCGAGCGCGGTACTCGCGCGGTGAAGGACTTACTTGTCTCGATGCAGTTCATTGAGACGATCACGCACACACTTGTGAGCGATCGCGCGGGCGAAGCGTTTCTCGCGCACGATGCAACGCTGCTTCGCGTGGATGATGCCCGCGCGGGCGGCGAACCTGCGCTGCGACCAAGCGTGATCACGAGCCTCTTGCGCGTGCGTCGACACAACGAAGATCAAGGCGCGACGAACTTGCGCCTCTTCGAGAATGCAAGCGCGTTTCATTACGCCGATGGCAAACATGTTGAGCGTCCGACGCTTGCGTTGCTCGCTGATGCACCGACGGGCGTTGGTGCGCGTGATGCGCAAGATGCGTTTCGACTGATGCGCGGCATCGTTGAACGGATTCTTGCGCTTGTCGCGCCGCGCACTTCGCGCGTGGAGTTTGTGAAGACCGATGATGTGAAGTGGATGAGCGTTGCGGCGCGCGTGATGGTGGATGGACATGCGATTGGCGTACTTGGGCTCGTTGACGCGCGCGTTCTCAAAGCCCACGGCATTGATCGCACCAGCGCTGCTGCTGAACTTGAGTTGCGCAGTCTTCTCGCGCAGTTCCCACCTGACAACGCGTCGGTCGAGTTGCCTGCGTTTCCTGCGGCGGATCGCGACATTTCTGCGATTGTGGCCGAAGGTCTAGCCTACGGCGAGATCACCAGCGCAATCGACTCCCTGCAACTCCCCTTCCTTGAGTCGATTAATTTCGTCACGACCTTTCGCGGCAAGCAAATCGGTGACAACCGCAAGAGCGTGTCGCTGCGATTGGTGTTTCGCAAGACTGATGGCACGCTTACCAGTGAGGAAGCGGATGCGTCGGTGTCGCGCGCGATTGCACATCTGCGCACGACGCTCAACGCGGAGATTCGCGGATGACGATTGCGTGTTCAACGAACGATCTCGCGAGCCAACAACTCGGCGCCTATCTCGACGCGCTCGCCGCTGCGCAACCTGTTCCTGGTGGAGGCGCCGTTGCTGGTGTGACACTTGCGCAAGCGAATGCACTTGGCTCGATGGTGGTTGGATACGCTTTGGGCAAGCCGAAATTCGCGGCTCACAATGCAACGCATCACGCTGCGCACGCGATGTTTGAGCAAGCTCGGCGCGAAGCGATCACACTCGCCAACAACGACGCAACGGCCTATGGCGCACTCAATGCGCTGTGGAAACTTCCTAAAGATGATCCTGCGCGCAGCGGGTTCGCTGACGCCGTGCGCGCTGCTATTCGCGCTCCTGAATCAACATTGCAACTCGCGCACAACACACTCTGCACGCTTGAAGTGTTGGTGGGAACGACGAGCGCGAGCCTGAGGAGCGACCTCGCGATCGCCATTGATCTCGCGCTTGTCGCGGCGAGCGCGGCGCAAGCGAATGTGCGCATCAACTTGCCGTCACTCAGTGACGAGACCGAACGCGCGCTCGTTTCGGCCCGAACTGAAGCATTTCTTGCTGCGTCGCATACGCTTGCGCTTGCATTGCGCGCGCGCATGCAACCGTAGTTCAAGAAGACTGCGTCGCATACCGAGGATTGAACCGTGGCAGATTCACGCGATCCAACTGAACCTCAGCAACCGCGCGATGGAACAAAGTCGCCTGCGAAACCGTTTCTCATGATTTGGTTTCGCTGCTGTTCAACCTACGGACGCTTGCCGAAATCCGCGGACGGATTGAAGTACACGGGACGCTGTCCGAAGTGCCGCGCGTTGCTTGAAGTTGGCGTGGGCGAAGGCGGAACATCGCGACGCATGTTCGAAGCGCAGTGACGCAACGCTCGCAACCATCGCGCATCCTTCGTTAGACTCCGACGCGTGATGAACACTCAAGCCATTGTGGGCGGCGCGGCCTTCCTCGCGTCGAGCGCAGCGCTGGTCTATGCCTCAAGCGTTGCCGCAATTGTGCGTGAAGCGCTGCGGCCTGAGCGCAAGACAATCGGTTGGGCGCTCGGTCGCGGTTTGCCGATCGAACCCGATGTATTTGGCTTGCCCGCACGCGAAACAGAGCACTCGTTCAACGGCGCGCACTGCCCAGTGTTTGACATTGGGGAGCCAGATCCGAGCGCGCCCACCGCGGTCGTGCTCCACGGTTTCTCGCGCTCGCGCTACGACGCGCTCGCGCGGCTCAAACCGATTCTCCCCCACGCGCGGCGATTTCTCTTGCCTGATCTACCTGGCCATGGCGATGCGCTCGGACGAGGCACGCGCCTTGGCAGTGATGAAGAACTCTTCATTGAGTCGTTGTTGACGACCATGACGACAGGACCGCTGATTTTGATCGGTCACTCCCTCGGCGCGATTGTGGCAATTCGCGCGGCCACGCTGCCAACGCTCGCTCCACGCGTGCGCGGAGTCGTCGCGCTTGCGCCTTACGAACGCCTCGCAACTCCACTCGGCGCGCGTCTCGATCTACGCGCCATGCCTCGCAGCGCGTTGCTGCTGCCAGTGCTTTCGATACTGCAAGCCTCCGGCATCCATGATCGCTCAACACTCGAAGCCGCCGCGCAATTGACTTGCCCACTTGCAGTCATCGCAGGGGAATTCGATCCCGTGACTCCACTTGCAGAAGCTCGAGCGATCGCCGCCATCGCGCGCACGACTCGTTTCTCAATCGTTGCGCACGGTCGCCACGATGACTTCCACACGATCGGCCAACGCGAAATGACTGAGGCGCTCGCGTGGATCGATGGCGTGAAAACCTCGTAAAACAAGCGCAAAAACACACACGCCGCACAAACATGCGGCGTGTGGAATTCGTGTAAACACTCGCTCAAAGTTTGGACTTACTTCGTCGCTGCAGGCAATATTCGGTATCGCATTGCATAGCCCGCATTCGTCGAAGTGACATCCATGATCGCGTCGCCAAAGCAGCGCTTTACGACTTCAGGCTTCATGAGTTTGTAGAAACCGTCTGCGTCATCAAGACCAATGCCAAGTCCTGGCATTTCAGTTTCCTCGTCCGCGCCGACAGCGCCAGCGAACTCCTGAGCCATCATGTCGAGCATTTCCGTGGTGCCTGCCATCTGACGCGCGAAGTCCCACCACCATGCGCCGACCACGCCGTCCTTCGGCATGAGGCTCATCGATGACTTGAAGCTCGCATCATCGCCAAGCCCCGCTGCATCCTTGGCATCAACCGAGCGCAGCGCCTGCTCGAGCTGCTTGACTTCGCCCATTGCGATGAAGCCGCCACCGATGCCAACAGCCATCGGCGAAAACTCATCGCTCAAGATTGTCATCCCGTTGAAGTCGCGCGGTTGCAGACCGAGTGGCATCACGCTCACAAAGTCGCTCACGGCTGCAGCAGCATCTTTATCGTTCTTCATCGAGACCGCCATCACCGACGCGCTGGCCATCGGATCTGCGCCTGGCTCGTTGCTCCAGAAGTGCATCTCGGGGCCCATCACCGCAAACGCTGCGTTCATCGCAGGGCGATACATATCGAGCATTGGCTTGATCATCGACGACTGCTCTTCAGGAAGACCTGCGAGCAATTCATCAATCATCGGAACGATCTTTTCAAAGCGTATATTCATGCGGCCGTAACTCATCGCATCACTGGGAACGATCGACGGCGGCGCAGTGAATGGCGTCGCGAGATCCATCAAACTCATCAGGCCAACTTTGCCCGACGGCACATAGACGCCAGCAGTTTGTTCGAGCACGCCATCGCGCGCGTGAAAGCCAACGCTGAGCGCTTTGACTTCACCGAACAGGCGCTTGATGAATGGCTCAGCGATCATGAATTGCGGCATCGAGGCGACCAGCGGTTGCGCGGCTTCAAGCGAGAACATCGCGTAGAGATCGCCCGTGCCGCCTGTGAGTTCGGTTGCACCTTGAAAGGTCGCGTTTTCGCCAACTGATTTCGTGCGTTCTCCGTCGACGCGCGCGAGCAACATATCCATTGACTCAACCGAGCTCGTTGCGAAGAGTCGACCCTTGTCGCTCGTCATACAGAACTCTTTCGACATCAGGTCGCCGAATGGGCTGCCCATGCCACCCATGCCATCCATGCCGTCCATGCCGTCTTCTTCATCCATGCCAGAGTCTTCGGTGCCTTCCGCATCAAGGACCTTCGACACGAGCACACGTCGACCGCGAACATCGTCCGCGCTCACTTCCATGCCCGCATCTTTCTGGGTCTTCTCGATGTTCGCGAGCATCGCGTCGAGCATCTTGCCCGCGGTCTCTGCTTCCGCGCTCCAATCGCAGAAGAAGATGTACTGCAGCGTGGGCACGCCGAGTTCTTCATCGATGTCAACCATCGCAGCAAGACCAAAGCTCGAAGGCCAGGTGATCGTCGCGCGATCAACGCCTGCGTCGGTCGCCGCTTCCAAGATCCCCTTCTCGAAATCGGCGCGGAACGCCTTCACTTCCTCGGCAATCGCAGCGTCATTCCAGAGTTTGCCAAACGCGGTCGGCGTGAGGCGATCCATCGTGCCGCGAAGATCATCGATACCAACGACGAGCATCGCCGAATCAGGCGCGATGTCGCGGATGGTGAGCATGTCGCCAGCGCAGACTATGGATGTGATGAACGAAGTACTGACGGTCAGGATGGCTGCGAATGTTTTCACGGTATTGCTCATGGGTTCAAGTGCGGGCAGGATTGTGGATCGAATGAAAGGCTCGGGAGCGAAGCATCGCGAGATCTGACTACGACTTCAGCGCAGGCGCCGCCGAGCCATCCTTCAATGTTGGAGGCGCGCCATCTTTCGTGCGCGTCGGTGGCTTCTGATAGTTGTGGCCAGAATTCGGATTGTTCTTATCGTAGGCGAATGATTCGCGATTACGAATGAAGTCCTTCACATAACGCGCGGGAATCGCAAAGCCAAGCGCTTCGCCGCCGCGAATTCCCATGTTGGTAATGCCGATGACTTCGCCCTTGGTGTTAAAGAGCGGACCACCAGAATTGCCTGGATTAATAGGCGTATCTGTCTGGATGTAGGTGAGTCCATCGAAGCTGCGCTGCGTCGTCGAGATCACACCTTGCGTGAGCGTGCGCTCAAGACCGAGCGGACTGCCAATTGCAAAAACGCTCTGCCCTGTTTCAAGTTTCTCCGCGTCTTGCACAGGCGCAAAGAGGAAGTCCTTGCCTTCAGGGTGCTTGAGTTTCACCAACGCAAGATCGATGTGGTTGTTCACGGCAACGAGTTCCACATCATCAATGTCAGTGCGCTTGAGCGTGCCGTCAGCTTGCGCGAACCACACGGTCGCGCGCAGATTCGTTTCGCCTTGCACGACATGAGCGTTGGTAATCGCATAACCGTCGCGCGACAGAATGACTCCCGAACCAAGACCGCCGGGCGTCGACACCTTGATGACCGCAGGCCCAAGAATCCTTGCTTGTTCGCGCGGAGGCAAGTCGGCTAATCCCGCAGCAGTCGAGAAAAGCGTGTCGAGCTTGGTCTCAACATTGGCCGCAGCATTCGTGCTGTCAACCGTGTCCACATCATCCATCGAGAAGTCGAGCACAGTGGCGCCGACATCAATCCAGATCCGTCGATCAGTGCGCTTGATGACGGCGCCATCAATGGTGGCTCCGCCTTTCAATTTGATCGTGTCCGCCGC
Source organism: Planctomycetota bacterium (assembly GCA_003671065.1). GTDB lineage: Bacteria > Planctomycetota > Phycisphaerae > Phycisphaerales > SM1A02 > QWPT01. The sequence goes on from QWPU01000063.1 coordinate 6,837, forward strand.
CGCAAGCGACGAAGGCATCGAGGCGGCGAGGAGCGCGGAGATTCCCGCAACGACAAAGGCGTGAGGTGTCAGTTTCATGAGCGAGTTCGTACTATACAGATCCATCGTGCCCGGATGCTACGCACGCACACGCCCTGAAAGAACCTCCTCATATGTCACGACACTTGTTCACCCGTTCGCTCGCTTCGATCCTCTCGTCCTCGCTGGTCATCGCCGCCGCGCACGCGCAGGACACCGAGCCCGCGGGCCATTTCGGCTTCGATGGTTTGGAAGTGGTGAAGATTGATCCCAACGCAGGACCGATCGCCTCGGGCGACTTTGATGGCGATGGCACCATTGATCTCCTCGTCGCCAACAATTTCAAGAGCCGTCTCGAACTTCATGTGCAGAAGGCGAACGCGTCGCCTGATGACCCGATTGAAAGCACTGGCTCGGTGAATGAGGTTCCCGTCCACTGGCGCTTCAAACGCATCGAGATTCCGGTCTCGCACGCAGTCAACTCGATCGTGCCGTTTGATTTCAATAACGACGGACTTCTCGACATTGTCTACGCAGGACAACCTGGCACGATTGTGTTCATGAAGCAAGTGAAGCCAGGCGTGTTCGAAGTTGAGCGCCGCATTCCGCAGAAGGGTCTGTCGACGAATCGTGATGGCTTCATCATTAGTGATCTCATTGGAGATTCGAAGCCTGATCTTGCGGCAATCGTCGCTGGTCAAGCGATGGTGTGGCCGATGGACGGCACGAAACTCGGCGACGCGGTTGAACTCAGTTCAGGCGAACCGATCGCTGCGTTTGTCGTCGGTGATTTCGATGGCGACACCCACAATGATCTCATCGGCGTAGCTCCTGACAACGCGGCGCCCGTGCGTTTGTGGTTGGCGAGTGTTGAGGATGGTCCGCAAGGAAAGATCGCGCGACTCGGTTCGCAGCGACGCTTTGAAATGCCGCCGCTGCGCGAGGCAACTGCGCTGCGACTTCCTGGTGGTACGAAAGATCTGCTCGCGCGCATCGAGCGCCAAAGCAAGCGCATCGTGATTGATGAACTGGTTGAAGACGCGAGTGGTTCGAAAGAAGCCGCGCTTGAAGTGTTCTCCTCACCTAGTGGCAAGAAGCGCTCGTATGCAGTGGCCGATGTTGATGGCGATGGACTCGCTGATGTGTTGGTGAGTGATGCGGCTGCAAGCGCGGTGATGGTGTATCGCCAACTCAAAGATCGCGGTTTGCAACCAGGCGTGTCGCAGCCGAGCTTTGCCGAGATCGACTCAATTGTTGCGGGAAACGTAGATGGAAACCCTGGCGATGAAGTCTTCGTGCTCAGTGAGAAGGAAGGCGTGGTTGGCCGCAGTGGTTGGAGCAACGGCGCATTGAGTTTCCCAACTGCGATGCCGCTTTCGGCTGGCAGTGTGCCCGCAGTGCTTTCGCTTGTGCGCCTTGAAAGTGGTCCGCGCGTTGCAGTGATTACCAAGGACGGACGCAACTACCAGATGGAGTTGCTGCTGACCGATGGCAGCGCGAGTGAAGTCGTGAAACTCGGTTCGCTGGTGAAGGGTCCCGATGCGATGCTCGATCTTGACGCCGATCAAGATGGAAAAGTTGACCTCCTGCTCTTCACTGCGGACAAGCCGATGTCGATGTTGCAGAGCGTTGAGAAAGATGGCAAGACGACTTTTGAATTGCGCGAATCAAAGGACATGGCGCAATTTGGCCTCGCGCAAGCAGCCAATGCTGGCAACACCGTCGCCTATGACGTGGACAATGACGGCAAGAAGGAACTCGTGCTTGCGGATCGAAACTTCATTCGCGCGCTGCGTTACGCGCCGAACGCCACGCCACCAGGATGGCAAGTCGTTGCGCAGATGAATGCGTCGCGCGCGGATGCGAAGTTGGTCGCGCTCACGGTGCTTGGTGAAACGCTGGTCGCGAGTGATCGCGAGAACAATGAACTCGCGGTGTTTACCAAGGATGCAACGACATCGAAGTGGGCGCAGACTGACGAGCGCACGGTCACCGGATTCAAGTTTTCGCTGGTGCGCGCGGGCAATTTCAGCGGCACGACTTCGGATGATGTGATGCTCATCGGTGACGATGGATTCGCGATTGCGCGGCTTGATGGTGCGCGTCTTGCGTTTGAAGAACGCGCAACCTATCGCGGCGATCGCGTGCAACAAGTCGATCACGAACTCGCAACAGGTGATGTGAATGGAGACGGCTTTCTTGATCTGCTCACGCTTGATGCAGGCGAGCAGTCGCTCGGGATTCTGAGTTTCAGCGAGGCTGGACGATTGGTTCCTGCAACGCGATTCAAGATCTTTGAGTCGCGCCTCTTTCAAGGCGGCGAGCCTCGCGAGTTCGAACCAAGCATGGCGCTCGTGATTGATGTCACAGGCGACGGCGCGGATGATGTCGTGCTGCTTTGCCACGATCGCGTGTTGGTGTATCCGCAGTCGAAACATCCCGCGAAGGCGAACTGATAGTTCAGCGTCGATCAGCCGTCGCAACATAGGGCGCAGCGTGCGGACCCGTGTACTTCGCTTGTGGGCGAATGAGACGGTTGTCTTGCAGTTGCTCGATGCAGTGACCACACCAACCTGACATGCGGCTCATCGCGAACATGCAAGTGAAGAGATCAGTCTTGATGCCGAGGCAGTGATAGGTTGTCGCGCTATAGAAGTCGACATTGGGAAAGATCCCCTTGTCGGCCTTCGCAGCAAGCACGATCTCTTCGATGCCTTGGCTCATGTTGAAGAGGTTGAGATTGCCGGTGTCGGTCGCGATTTGCTTGGCAAATGTCTTGAGATATGTCGCGCGCGGGTCATACGCCTTGTAGACGCGATGGCCGAAACCCATGATGAGTTCCTTGCGCTCGAGTTTGCCCTTCACGAACGATTCGACTTTGTCCATCGAGCCGATCTCGTCGAGCATGATCATGACTTCTTCGTTCGCGCCGCCGTGCAGCGGACCCTTGAGCGTGCCGACTGCGGTGGTCATCGCGCTGTACATATCGCTCAGCGTCGCGATGGTGACGCGCGCAGCAAAGGTAGATGCATTGAGCCCGTGATCAGCGTGAAGAATGAGACAGATGTCGAGACCGCGCGACATCGCCTCGGTTGGCTTCTCACCGTTGAGCATCCACAGGAAGTTCGTCGCGATATCGAAACTCGTGTTCGGTCGAACGAATGCTTTTCCTTGACGATGACGATCAAAGTTGGCGATAAGCGTTGGCGTCTTCGCAACCAAACGCAGCGAAGTGCGCTTTGCAGCCGCAAGTCCAGCAGCGTCAGTTCCGCACGCATCCGCATCCAGATCGTGCAACGCGAGTGCGCTCACCAGCGTGCGCAAAGCATGCATCGGTACTGCGTCGCGTGGGAACGACTTGATCATGTCGTAGATCGCGTCAGGAATTTCATACTCCGCTTGCAACGCGCTGCGCAAACCATCGAGTTCAGCCTTCGTTGGAAGCTTCGTGTTCCAGAGCAGATACACCGTCTCTTCGAAGGTCGAGTTGCGTGCGAGCGCGTCGATTTCAATACCGACATACTCAAGCACACCTTTGCCGCCATCAATAAACGACATCTGCGTTTCAGCGACAATCGTGTTCGCAAGCCCCTTGTCGAAGATCGGACCACTTGGAACTGAAACGGGTGCGGCTGGCGTGATAGTCATGGTGGAAATCGTGACGGGCGTTGGCGTGATATTGGCAGACACAGTGGTGGAATTCATGGGTTACATCAGAATGGAGTCACATCAGAAATCGAGTCACATCAGAATCGTCGGACTCACATCCGCCGCTTGCCGAAGCTGCACGCTCCGCAGGACGCGCGAAAGCGAGAAGCGACACATACGAAGTAACCCCGCAAGGAGTTGCGAGGAACGAAGATGCTAGCGAATCAAGGAGGCGATTGGAATGGACTCGACTCGACCACATGGGATTTCGCGTGGATACTATGAGCGCATGTTTTTGATCCCAACAGGCACCGATCGGGACAATGGGCATCGCGCAATCGTGGTGCCGCTCCTGCTCCTGTCGTGCGTCGCAGTCTTCCTGCTCACTCGCGGCGGCGATCGGCTCGAAAGCTACGAATTCTCGGTTCGTTACGGCATTTCCTATCGGTACTTCGAGTGGTGGCAACCGATCACGAGCCAGTTTCTGCACGGCGGATGGTTCCACTTAATTATGAATTGCTTCTTCCTTCTTGCCTTTGGAGTCGTGCTTGAAGCGCGCCTCGGGCAACTGGGATTTCTCGCGCTCTATCTCGCAGGCGGCTGCGTGGCGGGATTTGCGCAGATGTACATCGGATATTGGATGGACCCAAGTCACGCGGGAGTGCCTGCTATCGGAGCAAGCGGCTCGGTGTCGGCGCTGATGGGCGCGGTGTTTGCGCTGCATCCACGCGCGAACATTCGCGGCTACTCGATTCCGCAATTCGCGCCCGCGATGGTGAGCGTGAAGTGGATGATTGCGTTTGCGGTGGCCGTGGACATCATTCGCACGATGCGTGGTGGATCGGGCATTGCAACGCTCGCACATCTTGGTGGACTCGCGTTTGGATTTGGCATCGGCATGGCCTTGCTTGGAAGCGGGATTCTCAAGCGCAATGATTTCGATGTGTTGTTCATCTTCAAACAGTGGCGGCGCCGACGCGAACTGCGTGAGGCGATTGATGCGGTTGGTGGAGGTCATGCAGGCGGTCCGATTGCGGCGCGTGTTGCCAGTGGCGGCGACTTCGAAGAAACCACTGGCCAACGCGCACTGCGCGCCACCATCGCGTCGGCGCATCGCGAGCGCGATTACACACTTGCGGCGAAGTTGTATGTCGAGCTCACTGCGTCGCTTCCTGATGCAACGCTTCCTGCTGACATTCAACTTGATGTCGCCAATGAACTCGCGCGCAGTGCTCGCAATGCGGATGCCGCTCGCGCGTACGGCCGCTTTCTCGAGCGATTTCGCACGCATCCCGCGGCGGATGATGCGCGTCTGATGCTTGCGACAATCTTCATGCGTCGCCTTGGTGATCGTGCCGCAGCTGCAGCCACGCTGGCAGGATTTGGGAAGCGCGAGCTCGATCGCGATCGCGCTGCGATGTTGGCAGCGCTACGCAGCGAATGCGGTGGTGCGCCAGCATGAGTCGAACCGCGATCAAGATTTGCG